>SKLB01000012.1 GCA_007123465.1 Spirochaetales bacterium | reverse complement strand
GCGCGCAAACGCGCGGTCACCGACGAGGCAACCGGGCTGTTCAATCGCCGTTTCCTCGATGAGGCCATTGAAGAGCAGTTCCAGAAGGCGCGCACCGCTAACCGCTTCCTTTCGGTGGTGATGCTCGACCTGGACCACTTCAACAGCATCAACGACCAGTACGGCCACCCGGTTGGCGATGAGGTGATCAAGGAGGCCGTGTCGGTATTCCGCCGCCACTTCCGCGACAGCGATATCGTGGCGCGCTACGGAGGAGACGAGTTCACCATTCTGATGCCGGATACCGGTCCGGCACTGGCGCTGGAGATCTGCAGCGCAGTCTGCAGTGACGTTTCCGCCTTGCCGATTCTGGAGGGGCGCGGCGGGAGCATGCGCCGTGTTACCACCAGTCAGGGGGTCGCTTCCTATCCGCATCACGGAACAACGGTAGAACAGGTCAAAGAGCGCGCCGATCAGGCGCTCTACCGCGCCAAGGAAAAGGGACGCAATCAGGCACTGGTGGCCGAAGGGGCCAACCCCGCAGCCCACGCGGCTGCCGGTTCAATGATAGCCAAGCACGATATCCCGACCATCGCCGAGAAGAACCGCGTGGTCAACAACATCATCGATGCGCTGGTCAGCCGCAAGCGCTTCCTGGTTATCGGGCACCAGAACCCCGACGAAGACTGCATCTCGTCGATGGTTTCGATCGGTCTGCTGTTGAGCAAACTTGCCAAGCCGGTTCTGTTGTGTACCGCCCCCGAGATTCCGGTACACTTTCGCTACCTGCTCGAGATCTGCCGCTACAACTCGATCGACGTCAACACGCGTTGCGACAGCGTTGATGAAGCGGTAGACACCCTTATCATCTGCGACTCGGCCAAGCCGTCCATGATCGAATCTAATCCGACTATCGATCAACTGATGGCAGACCCGCGGATACTCAAGATCGAGATCGATCATCACCTCGACACCGACAGCCGCTACAGCGGCGATGAAGGATTCTGCCTGGTGGCGGCGGCCTCATCGGCAGCCGAGTTAATTGGCTACCTTGGCTGCAAACTGAGCCTGCGCCGCGACGTCATCCGTGAGTACGATATAGACGAGGTCTTCTCGCGCAACATGGTGCTGGCGGTACTGACCGGTATTGTCGGGGACACCCAGATGGGCAAGTTCATCAAGAGCAAGAAGGAACGGCGCTTCTACAACATCTTCAGCGGGATGTTCAATCGGCTTCTGTCGCAGAAAACTACCAAACAATCCAACTTCTACAACATGGAGCAGGTGTACTCCGAACTCCGCAGCCTCTCGGCATCGCAGAAAGAACTCTATACCGAGCTGTTCGAGCGCCGCACGCGAAGCGATTCGGTAGCCTATATCGCCCTCGACGCGCGCGAGAGCCAGGGCGTCTATTCACGTTTCGATATCGACACGGTTGTCTCGGTTGCACGCGCAATTGCCGACGAGCTGGCAGAAGAGAGCGGCAAGCTGAGTCTGGTAGCGTACTACGACCACACCAACTCGTCCGACCTGGTCCAATTCCGCATGCGCCGCAGTGAGAACTTCAAGCAACTTGATCTGCGCAGTATGCTCTCGGAGCTCAACCTGAAGAACGGCGGCGGCCACGAAGGCGCCATCGGGTTCCGTATACCCAAGGGTGAGCTGGAAGATTTCAACGCTTTTGTTACACAGCTGATCGAGACAGCCGAGGCACGAGTTGCCGCCGCGGAAAACGGCGAAGACTAGAACGCTTCCTGAAAGTTGACGTAGACTGAGAGCTCCTCACCGTTATGCGCAAGGTCGACCCTGATATTCAACCGCTGCTCGGGATTGACCGCAAAGCGCAGACCGAGTCCCACAGCGGTTGCAATATCGTCAAAACCGAGTGCGCCGAGCGACGATGCCACCCGTCCGGCACCGCCAAACGCCACCGCACCGAAGCGCCACACAAGCGGGAAACGCAGCTCCGCCTGCGTTGAAAGTGATACCGTGTCGCGATAGCGCCCTTCGAGTACGCCGCGCAGCGTGTTACTTCCGCCGATAGTCGGCAGGAACTGGAACGGTACGTCACCACCCGACTGCAGCAGCACGGTTTGTCCGCCCAGAATCAGCGACGGCGCAAGCGAGACAAAGTAGCGGGTGTCGATTCTGCTGCGCCAGAATGTATCGCTGGAGCCGAGCCAGAAGGGGTAGCCACGCAGATCCACATCGGCGTAAAGCCCGCGGCCGGGATAGATGTTGCTGTTGCGGCTGTCGTACACCGCCCGTGCACCGGGGCCGGTTGCCACAGCGTAGTCGCTGCCGCGTAGCTCACCGGTTTCCAGTGCTCCGCCGGCATCGGTCTCCAGCACGTTGAGATAGCTCAGCTGATACGATGGACCGATACCCATGCGTTCTGATAGCGGGAAAAGCAGCGATGCCGCGGTTGCCAGTCTGAGCTGGGTGAACTGCTCCTCTGCATCGGCATCCATCCCGATCCCGAAAAACTCGCCGACCGACCGGCCGGCGCGCGCTTCGGTCTGCAGCGTCAGCCCCGCGCCAACGCGGTGGTCGGTGATGAGGTTGGCGACAAACGTGCCGGCGGTTCCGTAGATCAGGTTGGTGGAAACGGTGTCTGTTGGAGCGCCGGGATACGGCACGCTGAAAAACAGCGCCGCACCGCCCAGAATCAGGCCGTCCTCGGGAGAATACCCGATAACCGGCAGCGGCACCACGCCGCGCTCAGGCTCCTCGCTGTCCGAGCGCGCCTCCAGGCCCGCGGCCTGATCGGCGGGCAGTCCGGCAATCACGCAGAGCAACACGACAACAGACAGCACGAGGATGCGTTCCATGATGCTCCAAGTAATAACTCAAGCTGATCCCCCGCGTCAAGCTGCGGCCCATTGCCGCTATTGCCTCCTGTCCGTATACTCACAGCAGACGGTTCAGCCAAGGATCAAGCCATGCAATACCGTGTTGCGGTGCAGAGCATAACCGCACTCACCGACAGCGTCTACCGCCTGCGCACCGATAAACCGCAGGGCTACGTCTTTACGCCGGGTCAGTACACCGAGCTGGCGATTGACCGCCCTGGATTTGCCGAGGAGACGCGCCCGTTCTCGTTCACCTCAAGGCCCGAGGATGCGCAGCTGGAGTTCATCTTCCGCAGCCACCGCTCGCACGCCGGGGTAACCGCCGAGCTGGAGGGTGTAACGGCCGGCACCGAATTGGTGCTGGAGCCTCCCGCAGGTACCATCACCTACCGCGGCCCCGGCTGTTTTATTGCCGGCGGAACCGGTATAACGCCGTTTCTTTCGATCTTCCGCAGCCACAGCGGGCGCCAGGATTTTGGTGCCAACAGGCTGCTGTTCTCAAACAAGACCGAGCAGGATCGCTTCCTGACCGCCGAACTTCAGGCGCTGTTTGACGACAGGGTGCGCTTTGTAGTAACCCATGACCCCACAAGCCACTGCGACTGCACGTTTATAGACCTCGACTATCTTCGTCCCTTTGTCGAATCAGACCGGCTCTACTACGTCTGTGGTCCCGATGACATGGTCAAAGAGATCTGCACTGCATTGTCCGCTCTCGGCGTTGGCGAGCACAACCTGGTGCTGGAGCGATAGATGGAGATCAGCCCCGCCGCACTGGAGCCGCGGCAGATGCACAAGCTGATAATCGGCAGCGTGGTGCCGCGCCCGATCGCCTGGGTTTCTACCATCAGCGCCGAAGGCCGGACCAACCTGGCGCCGTTCAGTTTCTTCAACGGCGTCTGCGCCAGCCCGCCTACGCTGTCGCTGTCGTTCAGCTACAATCCCGAGCGCCCGGATCACAAGAAAGACAGCCTGCGCAACATCGAGGCCACAGGCGAGTTTGTGATCAATGTTGCCGCCGAACCGCAGCAGGAAACAATGCACGCCACATCAGGGGACTTTGATATCCAGGTCAGTGAAATCGAACGCTTCGGACTTACGACTGCTCCAAGCGTGCGCGTTACTCCGCCGCGCATTCTCGAGTCACCGATCCAGTTCGAATGCCGATTGCTGCAGATAATCCCGGTCGGCGAAGGCCGCGGGAGCGCCACCCTCGTGTTGGGGACCGTCGAGCACATCCATGTTGACGATCACCTGATCGACGATGATTATCATATCGATATCCGGGCTCTCAAGCCGATCGGCAGACTGGCCGGAAACAGCTATTGCTATGTGCACGAGATCTTTGACCTCGGGCCGCGCTGAGATTCTATTCACCATGCCGAATTCCAGCCCAACCGACCAGCCGTTTATTCTCCGCCCTGCACTGCTGTTGGCGATGGTGCTGTTCTTCAACTTTGCCGCACGGGTCGTTTTCTCGCCAATCCTGCCGGCGATTGAGCGAGAGCTCCTGCTCTCACACGCGCAGACCGGGACTTTCTTTCTGTTGATTACCTTTGGCTACACGGTGGCCATTCTGCTGTCGGGGTTCCTTTCGGCGCGCATACAGCACCACCGCGTGATCATAGTCTCAATTGCGGTGGCGGGTGCCGCGCTGCTGCTGATATCGGTCTCGCACACAGTGCTTCAGATTCGACTCGGGCTGGTGCTGCTGGGGATGGGCGCCGGACTCTATTCGCCGTCGGGAATTGCAACGCTTACCGGGAGTGTCAGCCGGCGCCACTGGGG
>SKLB01000100.1 GCA_007123465.1 Spirochaetales bacterium | reverse complement strand
GCGGTGGACCGCCGCGGCCGACCGGCCCCGCTGGCCGCCCCGGCGGTGGCCCCGGCCCCGCTCGTCCTGCTGGACGTCCGATGGGCAGGCCCGGAGGCGGGCCTGGCGGTGCGCGTCCGCCACGGCCTGGAGCACCTCCCGGGGAAGCTCCGGCTCAGAGCGACAAGCGTCCGAGCGGAAAGAAGTTTTTCAAGACCAAACGCAAGCCCTATCCGAGCAAGGATCGTCATCAAGAGAAGAGCCTTCAGTATAAGCCCAAAAAAAGCACGCCCAAAGCTAACCCGGTACCAAAGTCTATAGATATCATGGAAGTAGTCACGGTATCCGAGCTTGCGCGCAAGATGAATCTGAAGGCGTCGGACCTCATCGGTAAGCTGATGAGCATGGGTATGATGGTCACAATCAACCAGCAGATCGATGCAGAGACCGCGCAGATTCTGGCCGCTGAGTACGGCTGCGAAGTCAATATTGTATCGCTGTACGACGAAACGATCATCGCTACCGAAGACGATGAAGCCGGCGATGTTCAGCCGTCGCGGCCCCCGATTGTCACGGTGATGGGGCACGTTGACCACGGCAAGACAAAGTTGCTCGATGCCATTCGAACCACCGACGTAGTTGCCGGTGAGTTTGGCGGAATTACGCAGCACATTGGTGCGTACCAGGTTGAACTTCCGCAACAGGGCAAGGTGACGTTTCTCGATACGCCGGGGCACGAAGCGTTTACGCTGATGCGTGCCCGTGGCGCTCAGGTTACCGATATCGTGATTCTTGTGGTAGCCGCAGATGACGGAGTGATGCCACAGACCCGCGAAGCGGTGGATCACGCTAAAGCAGCCGGCGTTCCGATTATTGTTGCCGTAAACAAGATCGATCTCCCGGCGGCTAATCCCGACCGTGTTAAACAACAGCTGTCGGACCTGGGCCTTATGCCCGAAGCGTGGGGTGGCAGCACGCTCTACTGCGAGGTTTCGGCGCTCAAGAACGAGGGAATTCCGCAACTGCTGGAGACCGTGTTGCTGCAATCCGAGGTACTGGAGTTGCGCGCCAACCACGATTGCAACGCCGAAGGCAAAGTGGTCGAGTCGCGTATTGATCCGGGTCGAGGAACGGTATCAACGGTCCTGATACTACGCGGCACGCTACGCGTTGGAGACAGTTTTGTTGCCGGTGTCTATCCGGGACGCGTGCGGGCGATGTTCAATGACCGCGGAGACAAGGTAGACGAAGCGTATCCGTCCATGCCGGTTGAGATTCTCGGTTTCACCGGCATTCCCAACGCTGGAGACCCGTTTCAGGTTACCAGTACCGAGAGACTGGCTCGCCAGGTGGGTGATAAACGGCAGGAGCTGCGCAAAGTCGAGGTTGCAAAGAACGTCAAGAAGATCACACTCGACAACCTCTACGACAGCATTCAGGAAGGTGGTGTCCAGGAGCTCCGGGTTATCATCAAGGGTGACGTACACGGTTCGGTTGAGGCGCTGCAGAGCGCGCTGGAGAAGCTCAGCACGTCTGAGATCAGGCTCAACGTGCTGCACTCAGCTGCCGGTGCGATCAACGAGAACGATGTTATGCTTGCAGCGGCGTCCGAAGCGATCGTGATCGGTTTCAACGTGCGTCCGACCGCGCGAGCACAGGAACTGGCGGATCAGGAGAAGGTCGAGATCCGCAAGTATAATATCATCTACGATGTTGTTAACGAGATCAGGTCTGCCATGGAAGGTCTGCTGGCTCCGGATCTCAAGGAAGAGACTATTGGAACGGTCGAGGTTCGCGAACTGTTCAAGGTTCCAAAGCTGGGAGTTATCGCCGGTTCGTACGTCACTTCGGGCAAGATCAGGCGTAACGCGCAGGTTCATGTCATTCGCGATGGCGTGCGCATATACAGCGGCAAAGTTGTCTCGCTGCGGCGCTTCAAGGATGACGCACGCGAAGTCGACCAGGGCTACGAGTGTGGCGTCGGTGTAGAGAACTTCAGTGATCTGAAGGTTGGGGATATTCTGGAAGTATATGAGGTCAAAGAGGTAGCCAAGAAGCTGCACGAGGCAACCTGACCGTGGCTACGTTTCGACTGGAGCGAGCGGCTAACCTGATTCGCCAGGAGGTCAGCCTGCTGATCACGCAGGGCAGTATCAAGGATCCTCGCGTGAACAGCCTGGTGGTGGTCAATCGTGTCGATGTTTCCAAGGACCTCGATTTCGCCAGGGTCTACGTTTCGGGCTACTTCGACGATCAGGAACTCGAGCTGTGCGTTGAAGGCCTGAATAGTGCCAGCGGGTTTATTCAGAGTCGGCTGGCAAAGCGATTCAGTTTTCGCAACACCCCCAAGCTGCGTTTCATTGGCGATCGCAGCCTGCAGCAGGGTTTTGAGATTACCGAACGGCTGAAGCATCTCGATGAAGAAACACGGACTGATCCTGATCGATAAACCGGAATCGCTAACCTCGTTTGCGGCTCTGGGGCATATCAAACGGACACTGCAGTCCAGAAAGATTGGCCACACCGGCACACTCGATCCGTTTGCTACCGGGCTGATGGTGGTGCTTGCCGGCAGTTACACGAAGCTTGCCGATCACATTACCGGATTTGACAAGCGCTACACGGCAACGGTACGCTTTGGTGTAGCTACCGATACGCTTGACTGTGATGGACAGCAGATCGCGCGCTGCAGCGCGCCGCAGGTCGAACGGCTGCGGGCAGTAGTGCCGCAGTTCATAGGCCGTATCGAGCAGCAGCCGCCGGTCTATTCTGCGTTGAAGGTTGGCGGCAAACGCGCTCACCGGCTCGCGCGCGCCGGTGTAACGTTTGAGATGGCAAGTCGCACGGTAGAGGTATTTGACCTCGTACTGGAGCACTACGATCCGCCGACCGCGGTATTCGAGGTACACTGCGGCAAGGGTACGTACATCCGGTCGCTGGCACGCGATATCGCTCAGGCGTGCGGCAGCTGTGCCCACGTCAGCGGATTGCGCAGAACGGCGGTAGGGCCGTTTTCGGTGGCGGATGCGGTACTACCGCCTCAGTTTGATCCCGGGCTCCACCTGTGGAGCGCGGACCGCTTTATCGACCGGGTGCCGGGTATTCAGGTAGTAACGCTCAGCGGAGCTGCGGTAGAACGGGTGCGGTACGGTGGGGCGATCGGTGGTTCGGATGTGGTCAGCGGAGTTCCGGTTCCCGGAGCGTGCGCGTTGATGGACAAAGAGCGTAACCTGTTGGCATTGGCCGATTATGACGGGGTAGGGTTCCGTTATCGCTGCGTGCTCGCGGCAGCGGGTTGACACGGTTTGGACGAGTGTTGATAATGGGTTTTCCAATTAATGAGCACGCAAATGAGCACGCAACAGACCATATAGCAATTAGATACAGTAGTGGTACCAAGGAGATTTACATGTCGGTAACGAAGGAAGAGAAGGCGCAAACTGTGTCCCAGTTTGGCGGAGCTGCCGCTAATACCGGGGACACCAAGGTCCAGATCGCGCTTCTCACCAGAAGAATTCAGCACTTGACCGGGCACTTCAAGACCCACAGCAAGGACCACGGTTCGCGACGCGGGCTGCTCAAGCTGGTTGGCAAGCGCAGAAGGCTGCTGCGCTATCTGCAGCAGACTGATCTGGATGGTTATCGCGAATTGATCGCGCAATTAGGCATCCGCAAGTAACATCAGGGAAGAAATATGCATACAGTAACGCTCCGTGTTGGAAAGACCGACCTTGTGCTTGAATCAGGGCGAATGGCGAAGCAGGCCAACGGCGCCGTATTTGCGCAATACGGCGGGTCATCGGTCCTGGCAACCGCCTGTTGCTCGGCAAAGCCGGTTGTTGGACTGGACTATGTCCCGCTGCAGGTAGAGTACAACGAGAAATACTACGCCGCCGGAAAGATACCCGGTGGATTCATCAAGCGCGAGATGCGCCCCAAGGATAAAGAGATCCTCGTATGCCGCCTGATAGATCGTCCGCTGCGGCCGCTGTTCTCGAAGGCGTTCCAGCGTGATATCCAGGTTGTGCCGACGGTAATCTCGGCCGACCAGGTGAATCCCCCCGATGTGGTGGCTATGGTCGCAGCCTCTGCGGCCGTTTTTGTTTCCGATATACCGTTTGACGGGCCGGTTGGCGCGGTGCGAGTCGTCTCGTACAAGGGGGAGTTGATCGTCAATCCGACATTCGACGAGATTGCCGGCGCTGATCTGGACATCACGGTGGCCGGTACCGAACTGGGTATAACCATGGTAGAGGGTGGCGGCGAGCAGGTCCCCGAGGAGCTGTTACTCGAAGCTATCGAATTTGCGCGTGAACCGATTCAGGAACTGTGTCGCATACAGCACGAGCTGCGCGAACTCTGCGGTCGCGAAAAGCTGCCGCTGGTGGAGGAGACGCTGGTTCTCGATGCCAGACAGGAGATTCTCGACTATGCGCGGCCCAGGATGGAGCACGCCTGTTTTGTCAAAGGCAAAATGGAGCGCAGCGCGGCCATCAAGCAGGTGATCAGCGAGACGCGAGAGCATTTCGGCGAGAAGATTCCCGAGGCGCAGCAGGGTCTGTTTTCCAGGGCGATGGATGAACTCGAGCAGGAAGTAGTGCGCAAGTCGATCTTCGAGCGTAAGATGAGAACCGACGGTCGAGCTCCGGAAGACATTCGGCCGATCAGTTGTGAAGTTGGGGTTCTGCAACGTACGCACGGATCTGCGCTTTTCACTCGTGGCGAGACACAGGCGCTGGCCATCACCACCCTTGGTACGGTCTACGATGAACAGATCATGGATGACATCGAGGGTGACCGACGTCAGAACTTCCTGCTGCACTACAATTTCCCGCCGTTCTCGGTTGGCGAGACCGGCCGCATGGGAACCGGCCGGCGTGAGATCGGACACGGCCACCTGGCGCACCGCGCCCTGGAGGCTGTGGTTCCTCCCAAGGCTGACTTCCCGTACACCGTACGGCTGGTCTCGGAGATCCTTGAATCCAACGGTTCGTCTTCAATGGCCACGGTTTGTGGTGCGAGCCTCTCGATGATGAACGCAGGTGTGCCGCTGAAGAAGCCGGTTGCCGGTATTGCAATGGGAATGATTCAGGAAGGCGATGAGTCGGTAATCCTCAGTGATATTCTGGGTGAGGAGGACCACCTCGGAGATATGGACTTCAAGGTTGCCGGCACCCATGAAGGAATCACCGCGTTCCAGATGGATATCAAGGTCAAGAATGTAGCGCCTGAAGTCATGCAAAGAGCGCTGGCACAGGCGCGCGGCGGACGGATGCACATACTGTCGAAGATGGCAGAGGCTATCGAACAGCCGAGCAGCACGCTGTCCGAATACGCGCCGCGCATCATCACGTTCAAGGTGGATGTTGAGCGTATCGGTTTGCTGATCGGCCCCTCGGGCAAAACCATCAAGGGAATCAGTGAACGCTACGGCGTCAACACCAATATAGACGATGACGGAAGCGTCACCATCTACTGCAAGGACAAGGACTCCGGTGAGGAAGCCAAAGCAGCATTCATGTCGCTGCTGGAAGAGCCCGAAGTCGGCAAGGTTTACGAAGGCGTGGTAAAACGCATCGTCGATTTCGGCGCCTTTATCGAGTTTCTGCCGAATAAGGAAGGCCTGTGTCACATCTCCAAGCTCGCGGGGCACCGTGTTGAATCGGTCAGCGATGTGTTGCAGATGAATCAGAGCGTACCGGTCAAGATCATAGAGATCGACAAGATGGGACGGGTAAACCTCAGTCTGATCTACGAAGGCAGCGACGAGAACGTGCGCCAGGATAACCGTGGACCGGGGCGTGGCGGTCGCGACGGGCGCCATTCGCCCGGTGGTGGTCGGCATCGGTGAGCAGCGGGCCTGGAGTACACGTACGCTTTGATGCCGCCGCCGGCCTGGAGCCGATGTATGCATCGGCCGAAGCGGCCGGAGCTGACCTTAAAGCCGATCTGGACAGCCCGTTGCAGCTGAATCCGGGCCAACGTGCGCGAGTGCCTACCGGAGTACGCTGCGCGCTGCCGGCGGGGTACGAAGGCCAGGTCAGGCCGCGATCCGGCCTGGCGCACAGACACGGGCTAACGGTGCTCAATGCGCCGGGAACTGTGGACAGTGACTATCGCGGTGAGATTCAGGTCATCATGGTTAACCTTGGGTCGGTTGCGTGCACCATAAACCCGGGAGACCGCATAGCGCAGTTGGTAGTGGCGCCGGTAGTCAGAGCGCTGTTTGAGCGCGGTGAGCTTGTCTCAACCGAACGGGGGTCCGGGGGCTTCGGTTCTACCGGTCAGTGAATACGCCATGAGGACAACCCGATCGTACAGACGGGTCTCGCTCTACGTTCTGCAGGAGTTTCTGCTCTCGTTTCTAGTTGCGTTTCTTTTCTTCTTCTTCATCTTCTTTGTCAATCAGATGCTGCTGTTGGCGCGCGACATTCTGACGCGCGACGTAGCCCTGTTTGACGTGGTTCGACTGATCTGGTATTCGTTACCCTCGATTGTGGCGCTGTCCTTTCCGTTTGGAGCGCTGGTGGGCGCGTTGATGGCGGTCGGGCGCCTCTCTTCGGATAACGAGGTTCTGGCGTTACAGGCGGCAGGCGTGCCGCTACTGCGGCTGGCGCTGCCGTTATTGAGTGCGGGTGTGCTGCTGTCGGCCGGCTCTTTCATCATGAACGACTACTTCCTGCCGGTTGGCACCATAAATTTTGGCGCGCTCTACCGCGAGTTGCTCTACGCAAACCCCGCCCTGGAGCTTGAACCGTACTCAATCAGCCGCTATCAGGACAGCATTATGATCACCGGGGCGGTGGACCAGGGCCAAATCGATGGGCTGGTCATTATCGAGCAGGATGACCGCGGCGCACGACGGGTGATTCTGTCGCAGCGTGCCCGCTTCCGCGAGGAGGCCGATGAGGGAGTTATCTCACTTGAACTGTCCGAGGTATTCAGCCAGCGGGTGGATGCGCGCAATCGTGATCAGTATGATTGGCTGAGTGCGCGTGAGATGCAGTACAACATATTGCTGCGCGATATCGCGGTAGCGCTGCGCTCGCCCGGTCCGCGTGAAATGAGCTCGGTGGATGTGTACCGCGAGATCGAGCAGAAACGGCGCGCGCTCGATGAACGCCGTCGCGAGCACGAGCGCGCCCTGGCTGAGCGGCGCCGGGCGATATTCCTTGACTACCAGGCTTCCACCGCGAGGCTGGCCGGCGACGATCCGGACCCGCCGCAATGGTACCCTGCTCTGCAGCGTAGAGTTGAAGGCCTTGAGCGCGACGCTGCGCGTCCGATAGTGGACCGCAGCCTGCAGATCTACGAAATCGAATATCACAAGAAGTTTTCGATCCCGTTTGCGTGTGTGGCGTTTGCATTTTTTGCGTTTCCGGTGGGGCTTACTACTCGCCGCAGCGGCAGGGCCGTTGGTTTTGCCATTGGGCTACTTGTGTCGGTGGTGTACTGGGCGATGCTGATTGGCGGACAGACGCTCGGGGTTCAACGAACCGATATCTCACCGGTGCTGGCGATGTGGGCCCCTAATGTGGTTATCGCTCTGGTGGCCGCTGCCTTTCTGGTGGCGAGGCTGAGACGATGAGGCGGCTCGATGTGATGCTGGTAGCCGGTTTCCTGCCGCTGCTTGCCGTCAGTCTGGTCTTCTTTGTGCTTATACTTCAGTTGGTTGATCTGTTTGGCAACATTGTGCACTACCTCAATATGGAGGTTCCCGCTTCGGCGGTGGTTGCGGTGCAGCTGCTCTATCTGCCTCGCGGGGTTCTGTACGCCCTGCCAATTGCAACGCTGTTTGCCGGCTCGCTCTCGCTCAGTATACTCTACAGCAACAACGAACTCATATCGGTGTTTGCCGCCGGGGTATCGTTGTACCGTTTTGTGGTGCCGTTGATGGTGATCGGGGCGCTGCTGAGCGTCGGGGCTTTTGTGTTTGAGGACCGGGTAGCAATTGCGGCCGACCAGCGGCGGGGGCAGCTTTCCGAGGAGCTGCTGCAGCTGGGGCGCAGCTACTCGGGCAGCAACGTTACGGTGCTTGCAGAGCAGCGGCGGGTGGTCTACTATGCGGACTACTACAACGACCTGACACAGAGCCTCAACGGAGTGGTGGTGTTGGAGTTGAACGCTGTCGGCGGGCTAACGCGGCGTATCGACGCTGATTGGGCGCAGTGGCAGGAAGACCGCTGGGTGTTTCACCGCGTGCGTATCTACCGCTGGGATGAGTCTTCAGCTGATCTGTCGGCACAGATGTCGGAGCGCTTTTCGAGTGAACGCTTTGATGAACCGCCTTCGACCTTCGGCCGTGGTCTGCGCGATGTGGGTCAGATGACCCGCTCTGAAGCGCGTGATCATATTGTGTCGCTACGACGAGCCGGACTGCCGTTCCGCGCCGCTCTGACAAACTACTACGAGCGTTACTCCTTTTCATTGACGCCGTTGGTGGTGATGGGGCTGTGCTCGGCAATAGGGGGGCGCTTCAAGCGCAACATAGTGTTGATGAGTCTGCTGGTGTCTCTCTGTCTGGCTGTGTTATACTACGTGACCGGAATGGTTACCGGCCTTATGGCGCAATCGGGCACGATTGCACCGCTGGCCGGCGCGTGGACACCGATTGTGGTGTTCCTGGTCGCCACTGTGGTACTGTTTCGGTATTCGCGTACATAGCGGGAACCAATGATCAGCATACAAGCACGAGACAGCGGGAGCTCGGCGCGTGCCGGCATACTGCACCTGCCGCGCGGTGATGTAGCCACGCCGGCCTTCATGCCGGTCGGGACAGCGGCAACGGTCAAAGCCGTACGCCAGGAAGATCTTGAGGGCCTGGGGTTCAAGCTGATTCTGGGCAATACCTATCATCTCTATCTGCGCCCCGGAATGGAGGTAATCCGTTCCTACGGCGGATTGCACCGCTTTGCGGCCTGGAACGGCAACATTCTCACCGATTCGGGCGGATTTCAGATCTTTTCGTTGGCCAGACTGCAAAAGGTTTCTTCTGAAGGTGTGAGGTTCCGCTCACACATAGACGGAAGCCTGCATTCATTTACCCCGGAGCAGGTGGTAGATATCCAGTGCGATTTTGGCAGCGACGTGCAGATGGCTCTCGATGTGTGCAGCTCCTTCGGTATAGACCGTCGTGAAGCCGAAGAGGCCGAGCGTATTACCGCGGAGTGGGCCGCCAGGGCGTATCAACGGTGGCGTGGCGCAGCCGCCGATTACCAGGGAGTATTGTTCGGAATTGTACAGGGGAACTTCTTTGAAGATCTGCGCCGCCGCAGTGCTGAGCGAATCTGCGCCCTGGATTTTCCCGGAGTGGCACTGGGCGGCTTGTCGGTCGGGGAGCCATTTTCGCAGTTCTGCGACACCTTAGCCTACAGCGCGGCGCTGCTGCCGGAATCCAAACCGCGTTATCTGATGGGTATCGGCACGCCTGACTTTATCCTGGAAGCGGTGCGCAACGGTATCGATATGTTTGACTGCGTGTTTCCAACTCGAGCAGCGCGCAATGGGACAGCTTTCACGCACGCGGGGCGGCTTCAGCTGAAGAACGCGTGTCATAGCGGGGTGGACCGCCCGATCGAGGACGGGTGCCGCTGTCCGGCGTGCCTGCGTTACAGCCGCGGCTACATTCGCCATCTGTTCAAGTCCAGCGAGATTCTCGGTCCGGTCTTGACCACGCTGCACAACCTGTTTTTTCTTAAGAGCTTCACTGACCTGGTTCGACAATCTATTGTAGATGACCGGTTTTCGGATTTCGCACGGAGCTACGCCCCCTGGTACAACGGCAATGGCGCAAGAGCAGTCGCTGAGACGTAGTACGCTCTCGACCCTGGTAGTAATGGGATCCACGTTTGCATCCCGTGTGTTGGGGTTCCTGAGAATTGCGGTCATCGGGGCGGTTTTCGGAGGCTCAGGTGAAGCTGATGTACTTAATCTTGTTTTCAATATTCCCAATAATCTACGCAAGCTGCTGGCTGAAGGTGCGTTGTCATCGGCGTTTATCCCGGTGCTTTCAAAGACCATTATTGCTGATTCCAGCGGCGAATCTTCGCGCCGCATTGTGCGTCTGGTCCTTACGCTGCAGCTGGTTATCCTGCTGCCGTTGCTGCTGCTCTCGGTTCTGTTCTCGAGTCAGATCATCTCGGTCATACTGGATTTCCCGGAACCTGCACGCCAGGTGCTGGCGTCCGAGCTGTTTCAGTGGCTGATACACTACCTGCTGCTGATCAGTATCAGCGCGGTGGTGATGGGTACCATCAACTCGCACAATCGCTTCCTGGTGCCGGCGTTGACTCCGCTGCTTTTCTCCATTTCAGTGATCTGCGCGATCCTGCTGTTGCACGACACAATCGGAGTGTTTTCGATGGCGGTAGGAGTATTGGTCGGCGGCATTCTGCAGATTCTGTTCCAGGTACCACAGTTCAGAAAACTGGGCTACGACTTACGCCTTTCATTTAAGTTTGGTGATCCGCGCTTCAAGGCAGTCATGGCGCAGTGGTTGCCGGTGGTGGCAACCGCTTCGGTGTATACAATTAATCAGCAGGTTTCAATGCTGTTTGCCAGTGGGCTGGAGGACGGAAGCGGGTCGGCTGTGACTAACGCGTTGACCTTCTGGCAGTTGCCGTTTGGCATCTTTGGCGCATCGATAACTACGGTGATGTTTCCACGTATGAGCCGTCAGTTCGCGGCCGACGATACGCAAGGGCTGAAGCAATCGCTTGAGTACGGGTTTCGCTATCTGATAGCGCTGCTGATTCCGTCAGCGCTGATTATGGGAATGCTGGGCCACGAGATTGTCGCGGTTGCGCTGCAGCGCGGTCAGTTTGAGATGCGCTATACCGATCTCGCCGCGCGAACGCTGGCCGGCTATTGCCTGGGATTGCTCAGCGTTGGTGCATTCAGCTTCTTCCAGCGGTTCTTCTACGCTATCGGCAATTTTCGCACACCGTTGATAACGGCCGCGGTGGCGTTTGTGCTCGATGTCGGGTTGGCGTTGTGGCTCAAAGAGACCCGGCTGCGGGTGGTTGGCCTTGCGGTAGCAAACTCGGTGGCGTTTACGGTTGCGCTGGCTTTAATGATTGCCAGGGCAAATCGGGTGCTTGGCGGACTGAATTTTCGGCGGATGGGTGTTACCTTTGCCAAAGTTGCGCTGTCGATTGTGCCGGTAGCACTCTACATCTATCTCTATCTTGAGCGCAGCGGGCAGTGGTGGCGCGACGGCAGCAGCTGGGGCAATTTGTTGCGCCTGGCCGGTGCGGGTGGCGGCGCTGCGGGAATTCTTGTTATGATGTACTATTTTCTGCAAGTCGAGGCGCTACGAACGCTGTTTGGGAGAAGAAAACGATGAAATTGGTAGTTAAGCGCGGCAGCCGACTGCGAGCGGCGATGGTTGGGGTGTTAGTTGGGGTTGTGGCACTCTGGCTTCCCGCACAGCAGCTTGCCGATGAAGACGATTCTCTGCCGGTGCCTGAGTCCGGTGAAGAGCTCGGGATAGAACAGCAGGAAGAGCAGCAGCGGCTGCGCACGCCGATCGATGACTGGCGCGACACGCTTATGTACGGGATTGATTCTGAGGTGATAGCGCTGTTGGAGACTCTGCTGGAGCAGCGCGAAGACCGGCTGCATCAGGAGATCCGCGACCTGTACGACTCTTCGCACAATCCGCGCCTGCAGCGCAGGATTCTGGATTTCTTCAACGAGATGCGCTGGGACGGGGCAGAAACGCAGGCGTTGCGCATGCTGGGCCAGCCGCGCGAGTATCCCAATGACCTGGTTCTTTCTGCGGTGCGTTACGTATCTGCGGCGGTTGAATCGCCGGCGCCGGAGACGCTGCAGGCGCTGCACGGCATCGCCGGTAGTGCGCAAATGATGCTGGCCGAGACCGCCATTCGCGCAATTGGACAGCGCGGCGCTGAGGACGACATCGGGCCGCTGCTCGATCGTCTGAACGACCGCCGTACCCCCGGCGCGCTGCGCGCAGCAGTGGTACTGGCGCTGGGAGAATTGCGCGCGGTTGACGCGGTAGAGGAGCTGATACAAATCAGCAGCAACACCAGCGAAGATGGCACCGTGCGCCGCTACGCCGCGGATTCGTTGGGAAAGATAGGTGATCCGCGGGCGATTGATACCCTCAGCGCGCTGGTCAGCAGCGACGACACGCTGTTGCGTGCCTACGCGGTCAACGGAATCGGACACTTCGAGGGTGGGGAAGTCGAGCGGGTGCTGACCAACGCGCTGCGGGATTCTTTCTGGCGGGTGCGGGTTTCTGCGCTGCAGGGAATTGCGCGCCACAATATGACCGACGCCGTAGCGGCCGTGATCTTTCGTGCCGAGCGTGACCCGGAGGTTCCGGTGCGCAGCCAGGCGTTTGAGACTCTCTCGGCTCTTGACGACCAGCGGGCGCGTACGTTTCTGCAGGATTTTGTGCAGGACGAGCGTAACAGCGAGGCGCTGCGCATAAGCGCGCTGCAGAAGATGCTCGAGGCAGATCCTGCGGCGCACGCGACCGTGATCGAGAAGCTGATCGACGCCGAATACGACAAAGCACAGTCACGTATTCTCGATCAGATAGGCCGCATTCTTTCGACCTCCGAGACGACCGTCCCCAACCGGATCTACGATCGTCTGCTTCACCACCCCAACTTTGTGATCCAGATCTACGGAGTCCGCGCCGCCGGACGGCACGGTCTGAGCGGACTGCGGTCGCGGGTCAGCGAGATGGCAGAAGAACCGTATCATCAGGCCGTTCGCCGCACGGCGCGCGACGCGCTCGAGCGGATGTAGCCTGGTTTGCCGCGCGCCGGCTTTTCAGAAGTCTGCGACTTCGACCTTGTCTACGCGGTAGTGATACGGTGTTTCATTGATCTCGAAATGAAACTCCTGCTCCGGCTTGCGGTTGTAGAGCGCGTTGCCAAGCGGTGAGAGGTACGATATCACGCCCTTCTCGGGGTTTGACTCCCACGGACCGAGTATCGTGTAACGCTCGCTGGTGTTGTCGGTGATGTTGGTCAGCGATACGGTTGTGCCGAAGGTTACCGAGGAAGGATCAACATCGTTGGGCCGCACGATCTGGGCTCGATCGAGCTCTTCGGTCAGGCGCGCCGCGGTGCTGTTGAGCATATCCTGGCGCTCCTTGGCGGCCTTGTACTCGGCGTTTTCCTTGAGATCGCCGTGCGACAGCGCCTCGCTGATCTCTTTGGAGTTTGCCGGCACATCCACCTCGTGGATCTGTTTGAGCTGTCTCTGCTTCTCCTCGTACGCCTTGCTTGTTACGATAAAGCCACGGCTGACAACCTCTTTCTCCTGCTCGCCGTAGAACTTGAAATCAGGAAAGCGGTCGAGGATGGTCTGTTTGAGTTCCAGCACCAGCGAGGGATCAAGCTCTGTGACGTCGCCGACCAGAGTGAAGATGCGATTGATGGAGTCCTCATCGGCTTCACTGAGAAAGCGCAGCAGATTACCCTCCTTGAACAGGAAGGTATGCACCTGACGATTCAACTTGCGATTCTCGGCAACATCGCGGCGGTTGTCTACGTCGCGGGCTGTGAGGTCAAGAATGTGTACCATACCGATGAGCAGTTTTTCGTAGTCAAGGTCCATCTCCTGCAGCCAGGTGTCTTCAAGGCAGTTGCGAACGATCCAGACGAAGGCCTCACGCCATTCACGGTAATTCTGGAAAATATTGGTGAAAAGCTTTTGTAATTCATCGCTCTTCTGGTTGCGCTCGAGTTCACCGATAATGTCGCGTGAGAGGTGGTAGGGGAACAGCCGAACGTAGTACTCAGGCCAGTCGGCCAGCTGCGTTCGAACTTCGCGCAGGAACTTGCGCCGCAGTCCCGCGTCTGCAATTGCGGCGAAGAGTTCCTCAATGCTGTCGATCTGGTCGAACATAGCGCGGAAGTCGAGGTCGATTCCCGGGTTCAGGTAGGGATAGCTCTTGACCAGGTCAAGCACAATCAGAAAGCTGGATACGACCTGTTCATTGACCGTCGACGGGGATCGCAGCTCTGTTACAAAGAAATCGAACATTTCACGAAACAGATCGGAATCGGGGCCGCTCTTCTCGCGTTTCTCAACGTGATCGAGGTACTCATAGAGCAGAGCAACGCGGTCGAAGAAGCCCTTGGCGGCCTTGAACTTGTTGTAGATCTTTTCTTCGTAGCTTATCGGATGGTCGCGCACCACGTAGTGGTCAGCCTTGTCCGACAGGTTGCCAAACTGCTGGTTGGTCTTGAGAATCTGGCGAGCCTTGGTGCTCCACGACGACCACTCCTTGGGGTCAAGAATATGCGGTACCAGTTCGGCCTTGATCTTCTTCATATCTGCCGCATTGCCGGAACTGCGGATAACGGTACGCAGCGCCCACGCTATGTTGCCTTTGACCTTGTCGTGCAATTTGTCTTTCTTGATCACGCTGCGCAGAACCCAGATGTGCTCTTTGGGCAGGGTGTCGAGCGCGCTGACCGCCATCTTGAGTGACATCTTGTGATTGCGTTTGCGCGCAAAGTCGATGGTCACGGTATCATCGGCTACCGACTTTATGAGACCAACCCCCCAGGAGCGGTGAAAGACAAAGTTGCCGGAATCAAACGAGATATGCTTCTCGAAATCGGCAATTGCGTCGTGTACGTTGCGCCAGCTCTGGGTCAGGTTGGAGACTTTGATGAACTCCTCCAGCTGGCTGTGTCCGGCGTAGAGCTCGCGATAGCATTCGGTGACTTCTTTGCGCGCCCACGGATTCTTGCTGTCGTAATTCAGGATGCGTTTGAGCAGATCGATAGCCCGCTCCCACGCGCCACTTTTCTTGAAGTGGGGATAGAGGTCCTCCAGCAGTTGAACCGCGCGGTCCTCGCTCAGAGACTTTGCGATCTTGGTCTCGGCGTGGTAGAAGAACTCGGTGTCCTCAGGCGCGTACTGGATCAGTCGGTGCCAGACCTCTTTGACGGCGTTGAAGTTTTTCTTGTTGATGTAGCGGTGCAGCGCCTTCTTGTAGTAGTCAACAGCTTCCTCGATATTCCCTTGCTGTTCTTTCTGATCGGCAAGCTGGCGTACGATATCGGCTTCCTCGAAGTCGACACGGATGAGCTGTTCCCATACACTGTGCAGCTTCTCAGACTGATTTTCGCTGGAGTAGCAGTTTGCCAGTGTTCGCAGCGCAACCTTGTTGGCGCCGAACTGCAGGATTCTCTCGGCGAGAAACTCGACAATTCCCCACTTTCGGTTGTCGGTGAATATGTTAATCAGCGTGATGAGATTGGCGTCATCGACAACCTGGCGGCGTAGATGGATCACCCCCGAGAGATAGAGCGCTATGATGCTGTTACGGCTGTGCTGCAGGTGCTCCTGACACGCTTCGTTGACTTCGTCTTCAAGTCCGGCTTCAAACACCTGCTCCAGTATCTCGTCGAGTTCCTCGAAGTTGTGGGTCGTATAATTGTTGAGTGTGGCGCGGGTCCACTTTTCCTCGTTGAGCGCCTCGGTAACTGTCGCCAGCGCGTTGTGCGTGAGCGTTTTTTCCGCCATTTTTGTCTGCTCCTGTCTCAATTGGTGTACTGATGATAGATCTTGGAATCGATACTGCGAAT
>SKLB01000272.1 GCA_007123465.1 Spirochaetales bacterium | reverse complement strand
ATTAACGGTTATTCTTCGCAAAATCACGCATGAACTGCGCCAGCGCCTCGACACCCTCCATCGGCATGGCGTTGTAGATTGAAGCGCGGCAGCCGCCGACGCTGCGGTGGCCTTTCAGACCGTCGAGGCCGGCCACGGTAGCCTGACTGATGAACTGCTTCTCCAGCTCTTCGCTGGACATGCGGAAGACCACATTCATGGTCGAGCGGAAGCGCGGGTCCACCGGGTTGGTGTAGAAACCGTCGCTCTGCTCGATGGTGTCGTAGAGCAGGGCCGACTTGGCCCGCGAGCGGTCATCGAACTCGGCCAGGCCGCCTTCGGCCTTGACCCACTCGAGTACCAGACGCATCGCGTTGATAGAGAATACCGGCGGGGTGTTGTAGAGCGAGTTGCTCTCGGCGTGGGTCTTGTAGCTGAGGTAGGCCGGCAGTGAATCCGGACAGCGTTGCAGCATGTCATTGCGAATGATCACTACCGTAACACCGGCCGGGCCGAGGTTCTTCTGTGCACCGGCGTAGACCAGGCCAAACTTGTCAAAACTGAACGGGCGGCTCATGATGTCGCTGGACATGTCGGCAACGATCGGCACCTCACCGCTGTCGGGGAACTGCTTCCACTGCACTCCACCGATGGTCTCATTAGAGGTCAGGTGGAAGTAGGCCGCCTTGGGGTCCAGCGACAGCTCCTCCTGTACCGGGAGAGTCATGAAGTCAGCGGCGCTGCCGTCAAAGGCCAGCCGCACGCTGCCGACTTTCCTGGCATCTCCCAGAGCCTTCTTGGCCCACGCGCCCGAATGCGCCAGGTCGCAGCTTGCTCCCTGCGGCAGGAAGTTCAGCGGTACCATGGCAAACTGCAGCGTGGCACCGCCGCCGAGCAGCAGGATCTGGTGCGTGGCGGGAACCGACAGCAGCTCGCGCAGCAGCTCGATGGTGCGATTGTGCACCGCATCGTACTGCTTGCTGCGGTGACTGGCCTCAATCAGTGACATGCCGGCGTTTTCGTGCTCTACCATGCTGTTCTGCAGTCCCTGCAGGACGCTCAGTGGAAGGGTAGAGGGTCCGGCGGAAAAATTGAATTTACGTGCCATACGACGCTCCTTGTGAACGGGTGAATAATTCACGGTAACGCATTAGTGTAGCGGAGTCAAAGGGGCGTTGACCAGACGGCGAATCAGGCGCTGCGGTGACGTTCGGAGCCGATCATCTGCAGAGTACTCTTCCAGTTGTCAACAAACAGGTCGCGAAAGTACTCGACCGGGCCATAGCTTTCGTACTGCTCAACAGACAACCCGTCGCTGTAGTAGGCGCGAGTGAACTCGGGCAGCTTCAGCAGCAGCTCCTCCAGTACCCGCGGTTGGACAGGGTTGAAGAACCGACTGACAACCGGAGCGTCCAGTTCGATCAGCCTGTCACAACTGCCGACCCAGTTCATAGTGATGCACGCGTCGGCGCCGACCATTTCGGTGAAATGATGGAGCTGGCGTACTCCGCCGCCGATACATCCCAGGCGGTATCCACGATCGTGAACCTCCTGGTAAGCCTTTTTTGCGATGATCATGCCCGCCTGATGAAGCGCGTCCGGATTGACGTCGATTCCTTTCTGCTGTGCATCTTTGTTGATCCATTCATCGAAGATTCCGGTTATGATCGAGTAGTACATCACCGGTGTCATGCCGGATTTGGCGCTGACCTGTTCGTACATCCGGCACACGGCGAGTACCTGGCTCATACCCATGACTTCAGTGGCGTTCAGCGGTGTGTTTTCGGCGATTAAGAGATCCATCGCCGCGAGGCCTGCCCTGGTCGCCGGAATCTTGATCATCACGTTTGGGTTCATCTCACGATTCTTGCGCGCCTCAGCAATGATGACCTCCGGGTCCTCTTCGTGAATCGGATCGCCCTGGATGCTGACGTATCCGTATCGGCCGTTTGACTGTTCCCACAGCGGCATGAAGGCGTCCGAGATGCCTTGTACCAGCCTGCGCTGCAGGATACACGCTGCCTCGTTGTCATCATCGGTTTCGCTGAGAGCTTCGCGAAGCAGCCGGTGCGCGTATTCGCCTTCCTGCGCGTGGCTGAGCATCTTCCAAGTATAAGACGGATTCTGAGTACAGCCGGTTGCGCCGGCCTCAATTCCGAGGCGCGCCTCGTCCCGAGTGACGTTGTTGACCCAGAACATGGTTGGTGTCAGAGCCATTACGCGCTGGAAGTAATTCTTCATTACGCGGTCCTCCTGATCTTGTTTGCGCGGCCGAAGCGGCCGCGCCGTGCTTGCCGGATAACCTTACCGGAGACCCAGCAGCTCTTCTTCAACGAACTTCCACGTGACCAGGTAGTCCGGATGATTGATTTTCTTTTCGATTTCATCCAGCCCGACGCGGTCCAGCAGTTTCCAGATCTTTTCCGTGATGCGCGCATTGACCTCGAAGGTGCCAACCAGATCCCAGCGCGTCGGGTGGGTGTCCGAAGTGATGTAGTCGGTGTAGTTGAACTTCTTCAGGTAGTACAGGAACTCGATGTAGTCCAGCAGAGTGTGGCTGCCGCAGAAGTAGTCCCAGTCCCAGGTTCGGTCGTTATCGTTGATGTGGATGTAGTAGGGGTACGGACTGTCTTCGAGCAGACAGATTACCTCGGCCGGGTGCTCATCGGCGTAGATCGCGTGGCCGTAGTCGACGGTGATACCTAAAGCCGGATTCTTGATTTCGTTGAGCAGGCAGAGGGTCTTCTCGGCGCGGTTGATGAAGCAGCGGCCGCGGGTCTCCTTTGGTTTGTACTCGATAAATAATGGCATCTCGCTCTTGTGTGCGCCGGCTTCACCAAAGCCATTCACCAGGCGTTTCCACATGATTTGATAGTCGCAGCTGAAGGGAAACTCGTAACCGTCGCCGAGCGGACAGCAGGTTACGCGTGGCGCGCCGATGGCGATTGCAAAATCCTTGGCGTCCTTGATGAACTGAATCGCCTTGTTGCGAATAGCCTTGTCCGGTGAGGTCAGGCTACCCTGCAGGAACTCGGGTTCCGCCTTGATGTTTACGTTGACGGCGGACACGTCGAGCTTGTGCTTCTGCAGCAGCTTAGTGGTAAGCGCTGCGTCGTTTACCTCGTAGGGGAACACGACTTCGACGCCGTCGTAGCCCGGTATCGACTTCGCAAGCTCGAATTTCTGCTCGACGCTCAAATTCTCGTTGTAGACGTGGAATCGATCCTTCGTCTGGCCGAGAAAACCGGTAATCACCGCGTACTTAGGCATTGTTCTGCTCCTTGCGGGCAACCAGCGCGGTTGCCGCTTTGTTAATCCAGCTGCTCGACAGACCGTATTTTTCGAGCAGTTTGTAGTAGTCTCCGCTCTCGGCGAACATGTCGCGCAGGCCGAGGTTGTCGAACGGCACGGGAAACTCCCGCAGCGAGAGTATCCCCAGCTCGTAGCCGAGCCCGTTCTTCCGTTGATGGTTCTCGGCGACCAGCAGCGCACCGGTCTTGCGGATCGATTGCAGGATTGTTTCGGCGTCGTAGGGCTTGATCGAGTAGGCATCGATCACCTCGGCGCTGATTCCGCTGCGCGCCAGTTCTTCGGCGGCCGCGACCGCCTGGAACACCATGTCGCCGTAACTCACGATCGTGATATCGCTACCCTCGCGCAGAGTGTTGCTGCCGCCGAGCACAAACGAGGCGCTGTCGTCGTAGATCTCGTAGTAGGGATCGCGCATCAGGCGGGTAAAGACCGGTCCGGGGCTGGTGAAGCTGACATCGAAGAGTTTGCCCGCGGCGACCGGATCGGCCGGTACCAGCACCTTCATATTGGGGATGGTCGACATTGTGGCGATGTCTTCGGTGGCCTGGTGGGTGACGCCGTCGATGGCGGCGGTCAGTCCTCCGTGTGACGAGAGGATCTTGACGTTGAGGTTGGGATAACAGATGAATGAGCGGATGACCTCGACCGCGCGCATGGTGATGAAAACACCGTAGGAGCCGGCGATTACGGTACGGCCGTTGGCGGCGAAGCCCGCGGCGCAGGCGAACATGTTGACCTCGGCGATACCCATGTTGAAGTAGCGCCCGGGGTACTTGTCACCGAACAGGTAGGAGTAGGTCGAATAGCCGATGTCGGCGTCCATCACGGCAAAGTCGCTGTCGATGGCACCGTACTCCGCCATGCGGGCGGAGTAGGCGCGGCGGGTCGGGATGGCGGCCTTCTTCAATGCTGTTGTTGTCATACGAGCGCCCCTTGAATCTCGCTTACCGCCTGCCGGTACTGTTCGTCGTTTGGTGGTGAGCCGTGCCAGCTGCGCTGGTTCTCCATGAAGCTGACGCCCTTGCCTTTGACCGTGTCGGCAACGATGCAGAACGGCTTGCCGCGAAAATCGCGCGCTTCTTCCAGCGTCTGCAGCACCTGCTGCATATCGTGGCCGTTGATGCGCCGTACTTCCCAGTTGAACGCCTCGAACTTGCGGTCGATCGGTTCCATCGGCATGATCGTATCGGAGACGCCGTCGTTCTGCAGGTTATTGCGGTCGATGATCGCCACCAGGTTATCGAGCCGGTATTTCTGGGCCGCCGATGCGGCTTCCCAGACCACGCCCTCGTTCAGCTCACCGTCGCCGAGCAGTGCGTAGACGTTGTAGCTCGCGCCGCTGAGCTTGGCCTCCATCGCCATACCGACCGCCACGCCGAAACCGATCCCGAGCGACCCGGTGGTCATGTCGACGCCAGGGGTTTTGATGACCGGATGGCCCTGCAGCCGAGATTCGAACTGCCGCAGCGTGCGCAATTCTTCAACCGGAAAGAACCCGCGCAGCGCCAGGCTGGCGTACAGCACCGGGCAGGCGTGACCTTTGGACATCAGCATGCGGTCGCGATCGGGTCGCTTCGGGTTGTCCGGATCGATGTTCATAATATCGAAGTAGAGTGCCGTCAGGATCTCGGCGGCCGAAAGCGACCCTCCGATGTGGCCGGACTGCACGTGGTGCACCATGTCCACGACGTGGAATCGCACCTGCTGTGCCATCTGGCGCAGTTTCAGAAGTCTGGCTTCACGGTCAGAGGTGAGGACCTGGTTCATGCGGGCTCCTTGATCTGGTTTTGTGCAGAGATGTCGGCAAGGAACAGCCTTGCGCTTGCGTACTGATCGAGCACCTGATCGGCAGGACAGTGAATCTCGATGTCGAAGCTGCCGGAATACCCGGCGGAAGACAGCGTCGACAGCAGAGGCGGCCAATCAATTCCCGCGCTGCCCGGCGCCAGCGAAAGGTTTTCGCTGGCCCAATTGTCGCACAGATGGGTACCTAGGATCCGGCCCTGCAGGCGGGTGATCGACAGTCCCAACGGTTCACGACTTGCCCACGCATGGCCGGTATCAAGGTTGAATCCAAGCTTGTCATGCCCACGGTTCTCGAGCCGTTCGCAGAGCCGCAGGAAGCCCTGAATTCCGCCTACAAGGGAACCGGGCATCACTTCCAGCGCGACGCGCAGCCCTCTTTGCTCGATCTCGCTCACCATTGCGCTGAGTTTTTCCTCAAAGCGGTCTTCTATGCGCCGCCACGCCCCCGCGTTGGCGACCGGCGCAGCGGACACATCAAAAGCTGGGACAGGTATTGTGAGAACAGGACAGCGGTCTGGCGGCAGGGCGGCGCTGATGGCCGCCGCCTCTGCTACGCCCCACGGTGAGAAAAGAGTTGCTTCATCGGCAAAAGCGTGCAGTAAGAGGTGAGCAACGCACTGCGACACAACCAGGTTATTGCCGCCGGCAGCCGATATGATGCGTGCGAAACCAGATGACGTCCACAGCGTGATGCTGTCGGCGTGGTAGACTTCCAGTTGCAAAGCCTGGTAACCGAGTTGAGCGAGGTCCTTCAATCCACTGATAACGTGCTCCGGCGAAAACCGGTCGCCGTAGCGGCAGATGAAATACGCGGGCGACACTCCGATCATTACAACACCTCTTGTATACAATATCTATAACACAGAACGGCCCCGCTGTCAAAGCATGTTTCGTGTGGGTAGCCCGCAGTCTGACCGGAGAGGCTATCCAATCGGGTGCGTGGCGAAGACGCTGTTGCGCGAATGCGCGGCAAACTGCACCAGGTGGCCCTGATCGGCTTCCGTGCGTCGGGTCAGCTCGGCGTATGCCTGGTCATCGATATCCTGGTCGGCCACAGAGAGGTTGGCTTTCAGCTGTTCTACCGTCCGAACGCCGCAGATTATCGACGCCACGCGCTTGTCAAAAAGCACCCAGCCGAGCGCGAGTTGTACCCGGTCGATTCCACTTGATTTCGAAACAGCTTCCAGCTCGCGCGCCACCTGGAAGCTGCGATCGTGCCAGAAACGTGGCCCGTCGATCTGTCGCCGATGGTGCATACGGCTGCCCTGCTCGGGCTGGTCTGCCTGCCGGTACTTCCCGGTCAGTATGCCGCCACCGAGAGGGCTCCACGCCACGAGGGACATCGCCTGCGCTTCACAGGCCGGTAGTACTTCCTGCTCCACGTCGCGGTGAATCAGGTTGTACATATGCTGCCCGCTGATGAAGCGTGCCCCGTTTTGTCGTGCGGCAATTCCGTTTGCCAGGGTAAACTGCCACGCAAACAGATTACTGCAACCGATATAGCGGACCTTTCCGCTTGTGACCAAGTTGTCCAGTGCTCGCATGGTTTCCTCGAGCGGTGTGTGCGGGTCAAAGGCGTGAACGAAGTAGAGATCGAGGTAGTCCGTTTGCAGTCTACGCAGGCTGTCCTCGCACGCCTGCAGAATATGCTTACGCGAGAGACCGTACGATCCCGGCGCTGTTCCCTGGGGGAAGAAGCACTTGCTGGCCAGGACCACGCTGTGGCGGTCGGTTTGCGCAAGGTACGTACCAATGATCGTCTCCGACTGCGAGCCGGCGTAGTTGTTGGCGGTGTCGATGAAATTACCGCCGTTGGCTCGGTAGAGATCCATAATTTCGTGGGCAGTCGTTTCGCTGCAACCCCAGTCGGGTGCGCCAAAGGTCATTGTGCCCAGCGCAACTCGCGATACCAGAAGGCCGGTCTTGCCGACATAACGGAATTTCATGATTAACCTCCTATCAAGTATTGTATACAAAATAGCATGGCTGGCGATTCGATAGCAATCCCGCATCGGTTGCAATTATCAGCCGTCAGCACGATCGGTAGTAAGGTGCAGTTGTGCGACAGGATTAGCTTGACATCTCGAGGTTTCGTGTTAGAGTGGTGGATGTCAGCGCGTTTGTATACAAAATATCTTATGCGTGGTTGAGTATGCAGAACGCGAAAATCTGCCAAGGAGGCGAGTATGAAACGGATGGGATTGGCTGTAGTGTTCATGGTGATGGCACTCAGCGTTTTGATGGCTGCTGGAGCACGGGAGGAGGCTCAGGTCACGCGTGAGATCACGTACGTTGATCAGAACTTCTCTTACACCCGTGCGGCTGCAGAGGCGTTCAAGCAACACGTTGAGCGCGAGACAGACGGCGCGTTGACGGTTACCATTCTGCCGTGGGATGCGCTCGGTGGTGACCGCGACGTCATGGATCAGCTGGTTCTCGGTGAGGTAGAGGTCTACAATGCAACCACCGGATCACTGTCGGGGATTATTCCTGCAGTGCAGATGACCAATCTGCCGTTTCTCTTTGAGAACCGCTACGTTGGGTGGAAACTGTTCGAGGATGAGGCCTATTTGGCGTACGTGCAGGACTACTGGTTGAGAGATTCGAACGGTATGGTACGGCTACTCGGCGCTGCGGAGAACTCGATCAGAAATCTGTACACCACGCGTGGTCCGGTGAAGGTTCCCAGTGATCTTGCCGCGTACAATATCAAGATGAGGGTTCCACCGATACCGATGTACGTTGATCTGTTTACCGAACTGGGTTCACCGGCCATCGTCTCGATTCCGGCTGCCGAACGCTACACCGCACTCCAGGCCGGTTTGATGGATGGAACCGAGGGCGGGCTGGCGTCTGCATGGCAGGCCGGCCTACTTGAAGTGTGTGACTACGTTACTCTGACCGGGCATATGTTCGATCACCACTACTACGTGATCAACAATGAGTTCTATGAGTCGCTCTCGCCCGAATTTCAGCGGATAGTCGATGAAGCCGGAAAGCTTGCTGCGCTGGTTCAGAGCGTTGGTGTTGAATTATCTGAAGCTGAATCCCTCCAGCTGATGCGCGACGCTAACAAGGTCATCTACGAACCGACGGTAGCTGAGAACGCCCAGTGGCGCGAAATCGGCGTTGAGGTTGGAACACGGCTCCTGTCGGAGATAGTACCAGGTGACTACATGGACCAGACCTTCGCCGCAGTCGACAGGGTGAGTGCAACTCTCAACATGGCCGACGTCGTGGCCGACAAAGAACGTGTGTCCGAGTTCATTGATTAGCATGTAGTTTCCGTTGCCGAGCGTATTCTGAATCAATCCGATTATTTGGGGTACCCGGAGGTTGTGAGCAACCTCCGGGTGCGTTGGCCTCACAAGAACGAATAGGTAAATGCTGTGACTGTTGCCTTGATGCTGATAATTCTTGTACTGCTTATCCTATTGAGTTTTCCTGTTTTTGCCGCACTTGGTATTTCAACGCTCGTTCACTATTTTGACACCGGCAGACTTGGGGTGCTTGTTGTGCTTTTTCAGCAGACATTCCGCGGTCTGACCAGCTTTTCGTTTCTCGCGGTGCCGATGTTCATGCTGGCAGGGAACTTGATGACTCGTGGCGGCATAACCGACAGGCTTATCAAGCTTGCCAGCTCTGTTGTTGGGCACTTTGTCGGCGGTCTAGCCCAGGTCAATGTACTGGTCAGTCTATTCTTCGCCGGAATCTCGGGTTCAGCCCATGCCGATGTAGCGGCAATCGGAACTGTACTGATTCCGGCAATGGAAAAGGAAGGCTACGACAGGGACTTTGCCGGAGCGCTTACCGCTGCATCGGCGGTACTTTCGCCTCTCTTGCCGCCCAGTATCGTAATGGTTGTGTACGGGGCTACGTTTGGTGTCTCGATCAGCAGCCTTTTTGCAGCCGGACTTACCATCGGTCTGGTGCTCGCGTTGTCTCAGATGCTGACGACCTACGCTATCTGCAAGTATCACCGCTATCCGTCTAACCCGCGGGCTTCGCTGAAGGAGGTGTTCTACGCCTTCAGGCAAGCGCTGATTCCTTTGGCAATGCCGGCGATTATTATTGGCGGAATTCTCGGCGGGGTTTTCACTGCAACCGAGGCGTCGGCGGTTGCCGCGTTGTACGCGTTAGTGGTGGCTGTCTTTGTATACAGAACGGTCAAGGTCCGGGAGCTGTTCGACGTCTTCTTGTCGAGCGCCCGCACTACCGCAGCGATTGTCATCCTGGCAGGCTTGGCTCGGGCGTTCTCATACGTTGTTGCACGGCGCAATATTCCTGACAGGGTGATGACGGGAATCCTTGGGTTTTCCAGCAATCCGGTGGTTCTGTTAGGACTGATTCTTGTAACACTAGTTATTGCTGGTATGTTTGTGGACCGGACAACCAACGTGCTCTTGTTCACGCCGATCGTCGCACCGATTCTCATAACCCACTTCGGGTTCAGTTCGGTTCACGCGGGAATGAGCATCATCATGGCTCTGGGAGTTGGACACCTCACTCCGCCGGTTGGGGGTACCCTTCTGACTACGGCTCTGATTGGGAATCTCTCGGTCGAGGGGCTGACACGCCGCGGGTGGCCCTACATTGTCGGGCTGATAGTGATCGCAGTGCTGGTACTCGCGGTGCCGCAGCTTTCGGAGGTTCTTCCGCGGTCACTTGGAATGAGACTATGACAGCGAAAGGTCACAGTATGGATGCAATCAGACAGTCGTTTCACACGTTCGATCAGATTACTGGTGCGGTGGACAGAGTGGTTCAGGTAGCCATTGTGATCATCTTTGTGGTTCTCTTTGCGCTGCTGAATCTTCAGGTGGCGATGCGTTACCTGGTGCGGATCCCGATGATATGGCTGGAGGAGTTAGCTGGATTCCTGCTTGCCTACCTGACGCTGTGGGGTAGCAGCGCCTGTATTCGGACCGATCGCCACGTGCGGGTATCGTTTCTTCTTGATCGGATTCAGCGCCTTGCGGCACGCCGTGTCCTTTCAATTGTGGTCCACCTGATCATGTTGTTCTATCTGTATTACCTGGTGGTGTACGGGTATCAGTTCGCAGCGATGGGCAGCGGGGAAATAACGCCGAGCGGGACGTTCGACTTTTTTCTTCCCAGACTCTCGCTTACGACCGGCGGTGTATTGATGGTACTGCAGACTCTGGGGGTAATCTTTCGCGAGATTATCGGGCTTCTCGGTGTACCGACCGCCCAGGAAGATTCGGCGTGATTACACGGACACAACAAGAGCAGGCGCAGGCTCAAGCCAAAGAGCTGTTCCACACGGCGAGAATTCCGCTCACCGCGGACGAGCAGATATCGATTGAAGTTGCAGATTTCGGGTTGAGTAACCTCGAAGTTGAAGGTGCGCAGATATTAACCCTGGTGCAGACCGCACGGTTGGCCGTCAAGCTTCTGGCGTTGATGCCTCACCAGACCGTACCGGAACACTGGCATCCTCCGGTAGGTGAAGATCCGGGCAAGGAAGAGACCATACGGCATCTGTTCGGAGACATCTACTGCTACGTCGAAGGCCCCAACACCCTCCGGCACGGCAGTGTTCCACAGGGTAAGGAGCAGAACTACAGCGTCCGCCACGAGATTGTGTTACGGTCCGGCGAACAGTTGACCTGCAGACCCGGTGAGAAACACTGGTTCCAGGCCGGCTCCCACGGTGCCGTAGTGTTCAGCTTCTCGACCGTCGCGAGGGATAATCTCGATTGCTTCACTGACCCGGATGTCAGGCGCCAGACGCTGGTGGCCGAGGAAAGCGCACCATGAGTGGCCCCATGTACGCCAAAGATAAGGTCGTTGTTGCTGTTGCGCCGGTACGTCACGTGGGTAACTTAATGCCGGCGCAGACTGAGAATCCGCTTACTCCGCAGCAGGTTGCAGAAGAGTCCATCCGCTGCTGGAATGAAGGCGCCTCAATCGTTCACCTGCACGTGCGCAACGACCAGGGGCAGCAGGTGGCCAAGCTCGACTGGTTCACCGACACGCTTGATCGGATCTGCGCCGATACCGATCTCATCATCAACGGATCCACTGGTGGGGTTTCCGATCTTTCGCTCGAGGAACGGTGCGTCTCGCTCAATGAGCCACGAGTTTCCATGGGCAGCCTGAACATGGGCTCGGTCAATTTTGGTGAATCGGTTTACATCAACACCGTGCCCGACATTCGTTTCTGGGCACAGCGCATGCGTGAGCACAGCGTGGTTCCCGAGCTGGAAGTTTTCAACCCAAGCATGATAACCACCGCACTGCAACTGCGCGATGAAGGAGTGCTTACAGATCCGCTGCACTACAACTTCTGCCTCGGTTTTGCGGGTTCAATCTCCTCAGACGCGCGCAATCTGTTCTTCCTGGTGGACTTGTTGCCCGAGAACGCCGAATGGGGCCTGGTGCACGAGGGAATGGTCGATCTGTCGCTGGTGGCCGCTGCACTCGGTCTAGGTGCCCGCGTACTGCGCGTTGGATTTGAAGATGGTTGCTACGTGAAACGACATGTTCCGGCTCGATCGAACGCAGAATTGGTGAGCAATCTTGTCCGCCTTATCCGCATGGCCGGCAAGGAGGTTGCAACGCCGGCAGAAGCCCGCGAGCTGCTGCAGCTTCGAGGCGACGATAGCGTTCTTGACCCGCCAAGCCAAGGACGCATATAGTGGCACGTAAGTAACATGTACAAAGTGGAGTATGAAGACCTCGCGCAGCGGGTGCACAAGCTGCTCAAGCAGATGATTCTCCAGGGGGTGCTCAAGTGCGGTCAGCGTCTTGCTCAAGACGAGCTGGCTGAGCGTCTCGGCGTGTCGCGTACGCCTCTGCTTTCGGCACTTTCGAAACTGGAGCGCGAGATGCTGGTTGAGACTATCCCTCGGCGAGGCAGCTTCGTTAGATCCTACACGCACCAGGAGCTAATCAATATCTACGACATACGGCTGCGGCTCGAGCCGCTTGGCGCCCGCGGCGCAGCGGAGCAGGCTACAGACGGAGAGATTGAAGAACTGAAGCAGATAACCGACCGCTACCAGCAAGTCATAGCTACTGGTGATCCCGGGCAGATCAAGGAACACGACTACGATTTTCATATGTTACTGATGCGGATGAGCCGCAATACGTTCCTGCACAGTATCATCTCTTCAAACAACATAATTCTGATTGCCAACATTCAAGGGCTCCTGAAGGATCCAGCTGAGAGTCTGGCGCAGCATCGAAGCATCGTTGCTGCGGTAGGTTCGCGCGATGCGGATTTTTCAGAAGAGCAGATGTACCATCACTTGTTCACATCGCGGGCAACGTTGCTGCATTCCGCTGTGGTGAACGGGGCTGCGAGAACCTGAGCGTATGGGGCTGATCGAGAGCCGCATCCTGGCGGACCACGTTTACGAAGCGATCAAACTCATGATTCAAGATGGTGCTTTGAAGCCCGGCGCCAAGATCAACAAGAAGGAGCTCGAAAGCCTGCTGGGCGTAAGCCAGACGCCGATCAACGGCGCCCTGAGTAGGCTCGCGGGTCAGAGGTACATCGAGCAGCGCAAACGGCGGGGATACTATGTGCGAGTGTATTCCTGCAAAGAACTGGTTGATCTTTTCGCGGCCAGGGGCGCAGTTGAGAGTATGGCCACCCGGCTGGCCGTTGAAACCGCAACCGACGCAGAAGTCGAGCAGCTGACCCTGTTCTTCTCTGACGTACAGTTTCCGCTTTCCGATGAGGCATATCGTGCGTATGAGAAAACCGACCGAGAGTTTCACTCGGCGCTGATCCGTTACTCGGGCAACACGATGATACAGCAGATGAACGAGGAGTTTGGCTACATCGTGCGAGCCGCAACGAAGGGCCTGATTCGTCCGCCCGAAGAGACGATCGGCGAACATCGCGCGATAATCGCAGCGATACGCGAGAGAGACGCCAAGCTGGCCGCCCAACTCATGACCGAACACCATCTACGATCCCGCAACGTGCTGGTCGAGAACTGTCAGGACTGAGACCGATTCCAAACTGCTGATTCTGAGAAAAAAAGCTTGACAACTACAGAGATTGTGCTAAAGTAAACAGCAATCTTGTATACAATATAGTAAATATTGTGCGTGAGGTTGAATCGTCAAGGAGGCGTCCGATGAAACGGATTGCAACGCTCGTCGTTCTTGTCGCGCTGTTGAGCGTGTCGCTGGTTTTCGCATCAGGCGAACGGGAGTACCCGTCGCGCGATATCACCAACGTCCTGGTGTGGTCCGCCGGGGGCGGTACCGACACCGCCAACCGCATCGTCATGGCCGAGATGGCCAAGACCCTGGGGGTCAATATCAACGTGGTCAATGTCACTGGCGGTGTCGGTGGATCAGTTGGTATGCTCGAGGCGTATAACCGCCCGCATGATGGTTATACTATCGCCGGGCTCTCGGAATCGATCGTCACCGCAGGTGTTCAGGGCGGCTGGGACAAGCGCGTCGATGTCTGGGACTACTATATCATCGGTGGCTCGCCGCTGGTGCTTTCGGTGCCCGCAAACTCGCAGCACCGTTCGATCGAGGACCTTGTCGGGGCGGCTAGATCACGTCCCGGCCAGATTCGTGCCAGCGCCAGTGCTGCTGGTTCGATTCACCACCTGAACCTGCTAGCATTCGAGAAGGGTACCGGGACCAGCCTGAATTACATTCCGTACGACGGATCGGCTCCGGCACAGAATGCGGCGATAACCGGCGAAGTCGAGATGGTCATCACTTCGATCGCGGAACAGGCACAGCTGATCCGTGCCGGACAACTGCGGCCGCTCGGCGTGCTGGTACCGCAGGCGTTTACACTCGGCAATCAGACCATCCCGTCGGCCTTTGATTCCGTGCCCGGGCTGACCGCTCATCTCCCGATCGAGCAGGCGATAGGTTTTGCAATGGCGCGCGAGGTACCCGAAGCCCAGCGCTTGAGGATTCGCGAGGCGTTCCACGCCGCGATGCAGACCGAGCCGGTCAAGAACTTCGGGCGAGACAACTTCTATGTTTTGTCCGGCGCCAGCGGCGACGAGGCAGCGGCTATTTTCAACGCGCTGGAATCCAACTTCGCGTGGACGCTCTGGGAGCTCGGTGCGGCACGCGTCAACCCTCAGACCCTCGGCATTCCGCGACCGTAACGTCAATTCCCGCAGATTTACTCACGGGCCGGACGTGCGCCGCACGTCCGGCAGACTTCCTGGCCGACGTGAGCTGACAGCTGCGAAGCAGAGCCTGCCGGCGCCGGCCCCGGAAAAGGAAATCGATCAATCATGATGCAAGGTCAGAAACTGCGCAGAGCCGACTTTGTCACGAGTCTGATTTTGTTGGGCTTCGGCGCCTGGATGCTGCTGGAAGCCTTCAGGATGCCGATGCGGGACACCTTCGGTGGCGTGCAGAACGTCTGGTATGTCTCTCCGGCGCTGTTCCCGCTGATTGTTTCCATCGGGATCCTGGTGCTGGCAACAGCGTTGCTGGCGCACGCGATCCGCAGCGGTGGTGCCGCCGCTCTGGTTCATTCGCTAAAGAACCTTGCCGAGACTGATCGCGAACCGCTGATCCGCTTCGGCGGCATCCTTCTGGGGCTCGTTTCGTTCGTCTACCTCTACATCCCGCGGGTCGATTTCTTTCTCGCGACGATCCTGATGCTGTTCTACTTCGTCACCGCCTACTACCTCGACGATCACGCTTTCCTGAAGCGCTTCATGATTCTCTACTCCGGCGGCTGCATTCTGTTTATCGTGCTGTTTGCCACGCCGCTCGCCGCTTCACTGAACCGCTCGTTTACCTATTCCACCGACGTTATCGCGCTGTTTTTTTTCGTCGCGATGGTGCTGTTCGCGCGCGGCGCGACTCGCGGCAACCCCGGACACCGAGCCCGGATCCGACTGGCCCTGATCGTGACCTTCATAACCCCGTTAATCCTGATTCCGGTCTTCCGCTACTTCCTGCGGGTGCAGATGCCGCGCGAAGGTGGAATCATCGAGATCATGCATCTCATCTACTACTCGATTCGCTAAGGAGCGGTGATGTTTGTACTCGAGCGGTTCGGGATCTTCTTCAGCAACCTGGCGGCGATGGTCTTTGACCCGCTGGGACTGCTGCTGCTCTTTGGCTCGGTCTTTCTCGGTATTCTGTTCGGGGCCATGCCGGGACTCACCGCTACCCTGGGGGTCGCGCTGCTGACGACGCTTACCTACGGCATGCGCGCCGAGACGGCGATGATCGCCCTGCTGGGGATCTACGTCGGCGGCGTCTACGGCGGTTCGTACTCGGCGATTCTGATCAACATCCCCGGCACCGCGGCCGCCGCAGCTACGTCGCTGGATGGGTATCCGCTGGCGTGTAAAGGGGAGGGTGGACGCGCGCTCGGTCTGACCACCACCGCGTCGGCGATCGGCACCTTTGTCGGGATGCTTTTTGTGGTGAGCATTTCGCCGCTGATTTCACGGATCGCATTGCAGTTCACCTCGTTCGAATTCTTTCTGCT
>SKLB01000084.1 GCA_007123465.1 Spirochaetales bacterium | reverse complement strand
TAGCGGATCAGCCAGATTACGGCGATGTTGAGTGACGACATCAACAGGATGATTGTCAGAAAGTAACGCAGCATCCGGTTTCTCAGAGTCTTCATACGCTCCTGTCCTGGCGGCTCAACCTGAAGCCCCCAGCACAGCCTACCCGGATAGCCACAGAACAGCAAGGATGAAACCAGAAACAGTGGGGCACGCCGGATGAGACTTCGTGGTGACGGCACCACAGCCCGCTTCAGCGTACTGCTCTATTGTTTCTGGGCTTCGGTGGTCAGTATCGAGGTCTTCCTGGTGCCGTACCTGGTTGAGGCCGGATTCCGCAGCGCACAGGCCGGCTACGTCATGTCGGCAATCTTCCTGGTCACTATCGTAAGCCAGCCGCTATGGGGCTACGTCTGCGACCGCACCGGCCGGCATCGCGAAGTGATCGTGGCAGCACTGATTACCGGAGCGCTATCGATGCTGCTGATTCCGGCTGCGGGGACTTCCTTTGGGCTGGTGATGCTGCTGGCCGCGCTCTACTCGCTGTCGGCCAACAGCATGCCCGGAATTATCGACAGCTGGATCATGCAGTTGCGCTCGCGCTTTGGCGGAGTAGAGTACGGAGTGGCGCGCGGGATCGGTTCGCTGGGGTTTGCGCTGACCGCGGTCGCAATGGGGCGCATCTACGACAGCTACGGCCTGAAGCTCAATTTCCCGGTCTACGCTATCTGCGCGCTGGGCGCGATCCTGGCCACCGCTTCGATTCACGCCGCACGGTCGGACACGCGCCGTGTGCGTGCCGCTGCCGATGGAGGCGCTGTAACACCGTCGGTTTTTGCCGCAGCCAGGGAATCGGGGATTGCTGCCCTGGCGCACTCGATCGTTCACAACCGGGACTATCTGTTTTTCCTGGTAGCGTCGTTGGGAATTGTGATCGGACTGCGCGCCGCTATGACCTTTCTGCCGCTGCTGATCTACTCGGTGGGCGGAGTCAACCTGCACGTCGGGCTGGCCCAGTTTGCCAGCGCCGGCAGCGAAATTCCGTTCATGTTTGCCGCAGCATTTCTGCTGCGGCGATTCCGGCCGCGACATCTGCTGCTTATCGCGATGGCGATGTTTGTCTTGCGCCTGGGGCTGCTGGCGCTGGCTCCCTCGGCGGCGGCAATCATCGCTGTGCAGCTGCTGCACGGGGCCTCGTTTGGCCTGTTTCTGCCGACGTCGGTCTACTACATCGACAGAATCTCACCCGCGCAGTTCAAGACTGCGTATCAGAGCCTGGCGCCCTCGGTGTACTTCGGCATCGGAAGCGTAGTCGGTAGCTCCAGCGGTGGGCTGATTGTAGAGCGCTACGGACTGATCATGCTCTTTCGGCTAATCCCGCTGCTGATTGTGTTATCGGTGCTGCTCTTCGGTTACTCGGTTATCCGCCATCGCTGATAACTGCCCCGAAGCCTGGTGACGGGCGCGCAGCCTGCATACTTTCCCAAAGCGTGCGCTTAGGGTAGAATGGTAGCCACACGGAGGGAAGTATGGATTCCGATCTTATGAAAGCGATGACCGCTCTCGGCGGTTTGCTGGTAGTCTCGTTCATCGTCATCCTGCTCTCACTGCCGGCGGCAACCGCAGAGGCGTCGCAGACCTTCAGCGGCAGCGCCGAAGGCTACTACGCCGAGTTGACCGTAGAGGTAGGCGTAGAAGGGGACGAGATTGTCTCCATCAGGGTAACCGAGCACGACGATACTCCGGGACTGGCCGACAGTGCCATCGAGACCACAATTGACCGCATCATGGATGCTCAGAGCACCGACGTAGACACGGTGAGCGGCGCAACGGCCACCAGCCGGGGCGTAATCGAGGCGGTGCGCCAGGCGCTCGACCAGGCGGGGCTGTAACCGCAGATCCTCACTCGGCCGGTGCCGGCATCTTGCGGCTGAGCCCCAGCGCGGATGCCGCGCCGACCACGCTCACAACAAGGTAGAACAGAAATACCGGTCGATAGCCCGCGGCGCTGATGCCGTGGGCTTCGATACCTCCGTAGAGCACTACCCCGCCAATAGCCGCACCCAGCATTGAGCCGCCAAAGCGCACCATGCTGTAGAGCCCGGCGGCGGTGGCTGAACGGTCACGCGCTACCGCGCCCATGGCGTAGAGGTGCAGCGCCGCCAGACAGAATCCGGCGCCCAGACCGTGCAACGCCAGAATGGCAAAGATCCAGTGCACCGCTGCGCCTTCGGGCAACAGCACAAACAGCAGCATCGCCAGCGACTCGATCCCCAGCCCGACAACGATCTGCATCCGGCTGCGCCAGCGGTCTATGATGATGCCGCCAATCCACATCGTGACCAGCAGCGCGCCGGCGTGCAGCATCAGCAGGCTGCCGGTAATCGCCGATGGGAAGCCGTAGAGGTCGGTAACAAACAGCGGCAGGACAAAGTGGGCTCCTCCCATCAGCAGCATGCGGATACTGACGCAGATCGACGCCAGCGAAAAGTTACGGTTGCGGAAGATCGACAGATCGATAAACGGATTGCGATGGCGCCGAGCCCAGAGAACGAAACCGGCAAGAGACAGCAGTCCGGCGGCCAGCAGCCGCACGTCACGCAGCGGCGCTATCCCGGTAATCGGGCGGCTGGAGGTGAAAAAGACCAGCAGCGCGATAGTCCCGTTGAAAAGGACCACTCCGCCCCAGTCAAACGTGCGCAACAGCGCACGCGATGAGCCGCTGCGCGTGCCGCGGGGCAACAGTCTGGCAGTAGAAACAACGGTGATGATGCCTATCAGCAGCGCCGGAAAGAGTATCGAACGCCAGCCGAGCGTATCGATCATTGCCCCGGCAACCAGCGGGCCCAGGATAGCCGCAACCGGTCCGATAGAGTTCCACGCGCCCAGAGCTTTGCCCTGCTGCTCGGTGGGGGCAAACTGCACGATCATAGCCATCGCCAGCGGATTGATTCCGGCGGCGCCGGCACCCTGAACGGCTCGCGCCAGCAGGATCATCGGCAGCGACCGGACCACCAGCAGCATGCCGGTGCCGAGCACAAACAGACTGATTCCGAACAGTATCAGCCTGCGCTTGCCAAGCCCGTCGCCCAGCCGGCCGTAGAGCGGCATGAGCATCATGAACGGCAGCGTGTACGCCACCAGCAGCCAGGAGGTGACGTCGGCGGTGAGTCCGAACTCAAGGCGGATCACCGGGACCGCTACCGCGAACATGGCCATCGTCATGATCATCATCAAGGTTGGCGCCATCAGGGCTGCCACGAGACGGCGAAGCGAGGGCTGTGCAGTGGAGGCGCGGGAAGTAACACTGGACATGAGCCGTCAGTGTATCCTGAACTGCGACAGGCGACAATAGTCTGTAGTATAGTACGCCCACGGGGAGCGCTGTAGTGAGCAAACCAAAGAAGAGCTACGTCTGCCGCGAATGCGGCCATGTCGAGCCTAAATGGCTTGGCCGCTGTCCGCAATGCGGACAGTGGAACAGCCTCGAAGAGCGCGCGCCGAGCGCGGCTGCGGGGCGAGGGGCAACCGCGGTATCCGGCAGCGCCGCGCGGCGGTTGAACGAAACAACCGCCGCCGTGAAGCTTTCCGAGGTTTCCACCGCTGCCCATCCGCGCCTGCCGAGCGGGTTTGCCGAGCTTGACCGCGTGCTCGGCGGGGGCATCACGCCGGGCAGTTCGATACTGGTTGGCGGCGAGCCGGGTATCGGCAAATCGACACTGATGCTTCACTGCGCCGGCGCGCTGGCATCGCGCGGTGTGCTGTACGTCTCGGGAGAGGAGTCGCCGCACCAGATCCGCCTGCGCGCCGACAGGCTCGGGGTAGCCGGTGACCAGATTGAAATGCTGGCCAGCGCCGAGCTGTCAACCGTTCTACGCGCGCTCGATACGGTGAAGCCGGCGATCTGCATTGTCGACTCGGTGCAGACACTGCACGACCCTGAAGCCGGGGCGGTACCGGGAACGGTCAACCAGATACGCTACTGCTGCTACGAGTTGACCGATTGGGCGCGCAGCAACAATACAGCGCTCTTTTTTGTTGCTCACGTGACCAAGGAGGGCGCAATTGCCGGCCCCAAGGTACTGGAGCACATGGTGGACACGGTGCTCTACTTTGAGCAGTCTGAAACCGATGTGCGTATTCTGCGTGCGATGAAGAACCGTTTTGGAGCCACCGATGAGATTGGGGTCTTCTCAATGCGCGAGCGCGGACTGACGCAGATAAGTGATCCGAGCTCGCTGTTTCTGGTGCAGCGTGACGGCAGCCTGCCGGCAGGGGTGGTTGCGGCGCCGGTCTACGAAGGTTCGCGCGTTCTGCTGGTAGAAATCCAGGCGCTGACGGTGCCCGCCAAGGGCGGCGTGTCGCGGACCTTCTCCGACCGTATCGATTCCGGCCGCGTGTCGCGCGTAGCCGCGGTACTCGAGAAGCACGCCGGCATCCGGTTCTCGGACCAGGACCTCTACGTCAACGTTGCCGGAGGCATCCGCATCGGCGAGGTTGGTGTGGAGCTACCGCTGGCGATGGCGCTGTTCTCAGCGCGCACCAACCGGCCGCTTCCGGAGAAGACCACCGTCACCGGCGAGCTCAGCCTGGCCGGCGAGGTGCGCCCGGTGCTGCACGTGCGCAAACGCGTTCGCGCGGCCCACGAGTTCG
>SKLB01000228.1 GCA_007123465.1 Spirochaetales bacterium | reverse complement strand
GGTGGCGTAGACGGTTCCTGCGGGCTGACGAGGTGACAGAGGGTCACGCAGAGCGGTGGCGCGGACCGCAGGGATGAGATCCGGCGCTGCTGGTGCCGAACAACATTTTCGGCACCACTTCCCACACTTTTCTCCACACCGGAATACGGTGTATCATGAAGTCATGGCAACTATCCGACAGCGGGGTCTGCCTGCCGGCTGGTATCCTGCGGACGCGGGTGCGGTGCGCGAGGTTTGCCGGCAATGGCACAATCAGATCAGCGACGACAGCGGCGCGTGTGCCGCAATTGTGCCGCATGCCGGTTGGGCCTTCTCGGGTGAGCTTGCGTACCGCGGTGTGAGGGCGCTTGATCCGGACGCACGGACCGTTGTGGTGATCGGTGGGCACCTGGCCCCCGGACAGCCGATTCTGGTGGCTGTTGAGCAGGGGTTTGAGACACCGCTGGGTGTTGTTGAGTCCGACACCGAGCTAGTGCACAAGGTCCGGGGCGAATTGTCCACTAGCGCCGACAACAGCCGCGAGAACTCGGTTGAAATTCATCTTCCGCTGATAGCCCACCTCTTCCCCCGGGCACGCGTGGTCTGGCTGCGTGCTCCGGCTGACCGCAGCGCGATAGCGCTGGGGCAGCTACTGGCGCGTGAGGCCGAGCAGCACAAGCTGACCGTTGTCGGGTCAACAGATTTGACGCACTACGGTCCGCGTTTCGCTCTGACGCGCCCGGGTTCGCGTGAGAGCAACCGACGATGGGCCGAGACGGTCAATGACCGCGGTTTTCTGGACTGCAGTGTGGCGGCCGACCCCGAGGCGCTGCTTGAACATGCAGCGCGTAACCAGTCGGCCTGCTCGCCTGGAGCCGCAGCCGCCGCAGTTGCCTTCGCGAGGACGCAGGGAGCAGAGCGCGGGCGTGAGTTGGGGTATGCCAATAGCTTTGATCGGTCCGGTGATGCAAACTTTGTCGGTTACGCTGCCGTCGGTTTCTGGGTCTGATCTATACCAGCTGCTTGAGCAGTTGCAGTGCGCTATCGCGGGTGTGTTCGAGTAGCGCCGCGGTTCCAACGGGCCTTGACTGAGCCGAGAAGAACGCCGCCAGAGGAAACAGCGTCTGCCACAGGCGCCGCTCGGCGGCCGTGCTCTGATCAAAGTAGAACCACAGCGGATCGTGTACAGTGGGGATCTGTGCCAGCGCCCGGCGATAGGCGCCAAGCACGGAGTGAGCGTTACCTGCAGCAGTGTCGCCGGCAGTGTTCAGCGGCGCGGGTGCGCCGTGCTCGCTGCAGCGGTGATCCTGCACGCCGGACTGCACGGTGCCGCTGTCGATTCGCGCACCGCCGATTGGGCGTACGATGCGCGCCCCTAGTTCCGCTTGCAGATTTGTAAAACGTTGGTGGTAGTGACGCATCACCTTTGTGGTGTAGGCCCAGTGGCCGTCTATCTGGTCGAGTTCAAGTTCGGGGCGCTCGAGCACAAAGCGGTACAGACCGCTGGCGTATGGCACTGTGCGCCGGGCACGGCCGATCATGTGACTATGAATGTAGCTGCCGCGGGCGTACGCGCTGCCGCGCGGATAGCAGAAATCGGCGCCGTGGACCTCGATCTGTTTGGCTCCGAGCTGGACCGCCAGACGAACCGCGGCGTGAGTTACGCTGCCGTCGGAGGTATCAAGCCAGGTTATCGGGACGCCCTCGGTGCGTAGATAAGCGAGCAGCGGATGGCCTCCGCCGATCAGATGTACGGCCGAAAAACGGCGCGTAAGCGCCGGATGGACCCCGGCGTCAGCTACCAGTGTCAGCTGCTGTTTGGCGGTAGCCAGCACGTGCAGATACGATGCCAGCTGGCAGTCGATAGCAAGCACCAGATCCGGCCGGATGCCGGCGCCCAGCAGTCGCGGCAGCGATGTATCGGTGGCAATCAGCAACTGGTCCGCTTTGCGTCGTGCTATGGCGTCGATTTTGTTGTCCAGCGACGGTCCGGCTGCGCTGACAATCGCGCTGCGGCAACGCGGCAAGCCGGGTTGTACCGGGCAGGCAAGGCTGTTGGTGATGATGTTGCGCATCCACTGGCGGCCAAAGACGCGCTGCACGCTGAGGTCAGCACCGGCAGCTTCGGCGGCCTCGGAAGCAGCTGTCCCTGCATCGCTGAACAGCGCTCGGTCACAGTCAAACCTGCCGCGCAACAGCAGGGTTGAAAGATTGCCGTGAAGAACCGGAACGTAGTGCTGCGCAATAGCGGAGGCAACGGCGTGTGGCGCTTGATCGACATAGAGCTGAACCCGACTGTCCTGCCACACATCACTCAGATCCTGCCGCTCGAGAATGGCGCGCAGCAGCGCGCCGTCATACTCAATAATCAGCGCACGCTGGAGGTGAGGCTGGCACAGTAGTTCACGGACATGATACCCCAGGCCCAGGCCCAGGACGAGGCAGAAGCCCGAGCTGCGGCTGCCGGCTACCAGCCGTGAGGCCTCGCGGCGTGGATCGAAGCGCGAGTGCAGCGCGGTCTCTCGTTCGTCTCCAATAACCGCGTAGAGCGGTCCGGCACGGCTGGCGCTGAAGCGCACCCGGGAACTCGGGCGCAGCTCTGTCAGCCGTTTTGAGAGCGCCGCATGCCGCAGGGACAACGTGGCAAGATTCTTCTGCAGGATGTTCACGCGGCCTGCTCCACCCGTCGCCGCAAGTGGTCAAAGAACTGCTGCAGACGCCGCTGCAACCGTTGCACACGCTTGTCGGGCTGATCGTTGTTGCGCAGCGCTCGCAGCGCCTGGAGATATCCGGCGGTGTCAACGGTGCGCGCCATGGCCAGCAGGCGCTGCTGCTGTTGATCTCGCTGTGTGCCAGCGGTGCAGAACGCAGAGTTCAGCTCTTCTGTCTGAAGCTGCCAGGTGCAGAGACGTTGGTGCAGCGCATGGCGGCGGTCGACGGTACCGGCCGGTGTCCCCGGGCCTGCGTACCCGGCATCGGCGCAGCGCGGCAGACGGTGACACGGCGCCAGAGCGGTGTCAACCGGTGAAGGAGCCAGGCGCGAAGCGGGAATTGGCATCGCGGCAGCGTGGCCGCGAAACCAGGCAGCGTACGTGCGCAGCGCACGCGAAGTCCGCTCGATCGATGCTGCTGCGATGCGTTCGCTCGCTGTAACGTTGCGCTCAAACAGGACATGGTGCAAGGGACGCAGCCGCTGCTCCCCGCTATACAGCAGTGGCTCGAAGGCATGGCCGCGCGGATGGGACCGGATGTCGCGAATGCAGAGGTCTAACCCTGCAAACACTACTTCGGTTGCCCCAAGTGCGGCGGCCAGGTACCAGGCTGAACCGGCTACCGTTCCGTGCGCCGGGACTGCAACCCACGGCAGACCGCAATCGGAGAGCAGGTCGTGCTCAAACCAGCTTCCCTGGTTGAGAATCAGCGTCGGGCGGCGGCGCACCTGCAATATCAACGCGGCCGACAGCGGAGCGGCCAGAGGTATGTTTGGCCAGGTGCGCAGCTGGCGCAGGTGGTGTGTGGCGTAGAAACCGGCGTCGGTGGTAACAACCAGATCGGGAGGGCATCCGGCGTGCAACAGAATGGGAAGCGCCGAGGGCAGCGCCCAGAGTGATACCCCGCGGTCTCGCTGCTTGAGCAGCTCCAACGACTCCGGCAGGGAAGGACCGCCGGCCGCGATCGCCACCGGAGCGTTTCTGCCCTTGATACGCGGTAACGGCTGCAGCTCAATTGCGTTCACAACACTGTTACTGATCCAGCGTGCGCCGTAATAGCGCTCGGTGGCCAGAGTGGCGGAGCGCTGATCGAGGAAGTTGCGCACTGCCGCCGCGATCGGTTCCGCCTGAGCTGCAAATGCGCGCGTGCACGGTTCCCACGTCAGCAACACCAGCCCGTCGATCTCTTCATCGGCGATCTGTTGTTCGAGGAATTGCTCGAAGGTGATCCGTCCTGGTTCTGCGACGCACCACTGCTGATCGGCATCGCAGATTCGCCTGGCGAAAAGCGCTGCGTTCAGATGGACCGCAACGATTCGTGCAGCAGGCTGCAGAGTGCGCAGCGCCGCCGTGAGGTACCCCAGCCCTTCACCGAGAATCACGACAGTGGTGCACTGTTGCGCTGCGGCGAGTTCGCGCCTGACAAAGCGCATCGCCTCGGCAGCCGGATCGTAGCGTGAATACAGCGCCCTGCCGTCGGCCTGAGCCGCGAGCTGTCCGTTGCGTGCGTGCATGATTTTGATCATTGAGACACCACCGGTTCAGGGTGAAGACAGCAGTTCGTCGACGGCAGCTACGTCACGCGTTATTGTCTTGTAGCGTGGTTTGAGGTCAATCGGTTGGGGCAGCTCCTGAAACAGCTCCGCCAACGACAACTGCAGCTGGTGAACCAGCAGTTCCGGACCCAGCGCAAGGCCTGGTTGCAGAATCAGCACAATCCTGCCCGGCGCCGACAGGCCGGCTGTGGCACTATCCTCCACCATCGATCCAATTATCCGCAGCAGATCCTGCTGCAGGTGATATCGATCAGCGTCATGGTTACTGTCGCTGACTGCGGTCAGCAGCGTTGCCACTTCGATTACCACCGCAGTGACCGAGGTGACATCCGGTCGCTCGAGCTCTTCGCTGATACGCTGCACAATGTCGTTGTGCGCGCTCAGTACGTGACGGAAGCGGGCCCGTACGCGGGCTTCATGATCGTGCAGAATCAGAGCGAGTGCGCGCTCGCGAATTGCTGAGACAATCAGGCGAATAGCGATGTGTTCGACCTGCAGGTAGGGACTGGCTGCAATAAGGATCACTGCCAACGGCGAGCTGTCAACGCAGAATGGGATCAGCGCCAGATGCTTCAACATTGAACCTTCGCGGAAAGAGAAGTAGCGCCGCCACGGCTCGAGGCGTTCAGCCTGCAGGATATCAACCGCGGTGACATCACACATTTCCTGCAGCATGGCTGACGGTATCTGCATGCGCCGCTCGGAGGTGCTGTCGATACCGCGCAGAGCCCACGGCGCAAAATGTACGCCGTCATAGTCCGGCAGGAGCAATGCACCTTTTTCTATCCCGAGATCCCGGCACAACAGTGAGAACACGCGTACCGGCGCGTCGAAGCCGGTGTGGATAGTCTCAAACTCTCTCAGCAGGTGGGCAACTGCAGCTTCCGCATCGAGGTTCTCGACCGGCTGGTCAACCGCAGGCGCCTCACGGAGAAGCTCGGCGAGCGCTTTTTTTTTTGTGGCTGAACCTGGGCGTGCGACGGCGTAGCAGCCCCGCTCGGGCTGCCGCTATTCTGAATGCGAATCGCCCTGCGCAGCAGTCCTTCGGTCTTCATGGCTTACTCTGCACCAGGCGCGTCGAGCCCGAGTTCCTCAAAGAGCCGCTTGTATACTTCGAAATGCTCTGAACGCGCAAACTCTTCGATCTTTTCCTCCGGCAGCGACTCGAGCAGCTGGTCCATGTACTGCAGCACCGAGCGGATTTCTTCGCGCAGGTCAGAGGGAAACGACTCCGTTGTTGATGGTGCCTCAGCGGCCGGCTGCTGCGGGCCCTCATCCAGATCGATGTCCAGGTCCAGGTCTTCGGTGTCATCGGCCTGGAAAGAGGGAGTCAGCTCGTCTTCGTCGCTGAGATCAAACGGCGCATCATCGCCGATATCGTCCAAATCCAGCTCGAGACCACCACTTTGGTCTTCGTCATCTGCGGCTTCGGCCAGCTCCAACTCTTCACCGGATGCTTCAAGCGTATCGAGACTGTCTAATGAGAGATCCTCTGCAGATTCTGCAGACTCGTCTTCGTCGGGGGCGGCTTCGAGTACGTCTATCTCGAGCGAGTCCAACTCCGCTGCGCCCGTCTCCTGCGCAGCATCTTGATAGTCATCTTCGTCATCGCGCAGCTCTTCAATGCCCGCGAGTTCGCTATCGATGTCCATGTCGGCCAGCGCGTCTACGTCCTTTTGTGTTCCAACGAAGAGCTCAGTAGCGGTTTCGCTGTCTTGAAGGTCGGCGTCGTCTTCATCTTCCAGAGTGATCTCTTCGTCAAAGCTGGATGGCGCGAGAATGTCACCACCGTGCAGCGACTGATCTTCCCACTGCGATGCTTCCTCGCCGGATTCATCCGAGAGATCGATCATCTCCACGTCATCGAGTTGCTCGAGGCTGATCTGGTCGGCCTGCTCGAGCGGCTCGGTAGCTGGCTCGGCCTCATCGACATCGTCAACTGCGCTTGGTTTGCCCAGTTCCTCGGTAAACTCTGCGGTGTTCAGGATGTTGTCGAGCTCATCATCGGTGAGCGCGATTGTTTCGTCTTCGTCTTCCTCAAAGAACCCGGCACTTATCTGCGGTTCCTCGCTGCTGTCGATAGCGCTCCCGGTTGGGCCGGTTGCGTCGGCTGGGGCGGGGCCTGCACCGCTGCGGATCTCGGCCAGCTCTTCGCGCAGCGCCTGGAGCTCGGCCTTGATTGACGCGAGCTCGCTTTCTATCCCGCCGATCGGTTCTGCTGCTGGGCGTTGAGAGCCGTCGGGGGCGGGCGGCGCGGAGCTGTTGTCGGTCATCTCGCGCGTGACTGCGTCGAGGTCGTCGAATCCTTCATCGCTTTCGATGTCGAGTTCGGGCAGTTCCTCTGCGGTGTCCTCGAGGCTCAGGTCATCCTCCAGATCAGCGGTTGCTGCGGACTCTTCGGCCGGGATCGACATGTCATCGAGCTCAATATCATCGAGTGTGAAGTCATCCAGCGAGAGGCTGTCTTCCAGTGTTTCGTCGTCCTGGTCGAGATCAAAGGAAAAATCTTGATCGCCGTCAGCGGACTCTGCCACAGCGGCGGGCTGCTCTGCAGCGGGCTCTTCCTCTTCGAGCGATGCCAGCAGATCCTCTTCTTCGGAGGTAAGATGGCTCGACTCAGCGAACGTGTCCTGATCGACGTCGTCACCAACGTCTGAGAGAGCGAACATCTCTTCATTGTCGTCCGCTACGTCTTCAGGCCCCGCTTTGACCCAGACTCCGTACTGCTCGAGCTCCATTTCAGTTATCTCCCGGGAACATGGGGTTCATCAATTTTCTTATCGGCATCGAACAGAGTGCTGTTGACACGTTTCTCACTGTACTGCAACGCAATTTCGGTTGTCAACATTAAAGAGTGTCGCTGTTTGTTCCGTAACTCAGAAGTGTGATAGTTAAGAATCTTGGACTCTCGCTGGCGATCGCCGCCTGGATCTATCTCCTGATGACGCTATTTTTTGGCGAACGCGGGCTGTTGGCGTACGCGGGGCTCTCGGAGTATCGCGACACTCTGGTATCACACATCGAAGAACTCACCGAGCTGCAGAATGAGCTCTCAGCTTCAGCGCGGAGACTGCGTTCGGATCCGCAGCAGATTCGAATCGAAGCGCGACGAATGGGCTACGTGGGCCAATCCGAGGGTTTGATCCGCATTCCCGGCCGCGTCGGCGCCGTAGAACCGGCGGAGTCTGCCGGGGAGAAACTGGCGCAACCCGAGCGCTGGAGTGCGGATCGAAACCTGTTTCGGGCGCTGGCGCTCAGCTCAGCGCTGCTGGCGTTCTTCCTGCTTCAGACGATTCGCCGTGACTCAAAGTAGTAGCGCTTTTCTTCCGCCTCTCCCAGCGAAAAAATCTTGCGCGGTAACGGACCGTTGTTGGCAACGTATTGAAACAGCGACTCGGCCTCAATCGGTGGCACCAGCAATCCAAGCGAACCCTCACGGCGACTGAGCTCCATAATCGCCTCGGTACCGTGAATATAGTCGATCTCGACGTTGGCGCTGCCGGTCTGCTCGAAGCTCTCGAGTGTTTGCTGCACCAGCACCGCGGGGGACAGTGCTGAGCCATCGGGCAGGGTGTAGCACAGCGCTCGCTCACCGTCCAGCAGCGCAAAACTGCGCGGCGGCTGGGATGTCTGCAGCACGCGCTCAACCGCCTGCCCGGGCGTCATCAGCTCCGGTTCCTTGCCGGATTTAATTGCCGAGCGTAGCGTATCAGCCAGCATCTGGGCGTCAATGCCATCGACTACGCGGTGAATCGGTTCGACGTGCAGGCCGGGATCGTGCATGTTGATGATTTCGACCAGCGCGTAGCGTGCCGGGTCGTCGGCCAGGGGGCTGCCGGCGGACTTCTTCTCTTCCCAGACCTGCTTGGCGGTTGCCAGCGAGTGGTTGCCGTCGCCAACGGCAAACAGCATCGCATCGTCGCGATCATAGCGCGCCTTCAATCGTGCCGGATCGCGAAGTTTGTGCAGGGCATGGGCGATACGCTGTAAATGCTGCGGTTCGCGTACCGCGTAGCCGCGCACCGAGCCGCCGCCGAGCATCAACCTGGTATCGTAGAGCCGCTCAAACGAATCGCGGTCACGGCACAACGGTTCGATCACGGTTCTCTCGGGATCGTCGATGAGGATAAGCACGTGCGGGAATTCGAAACTGGCCTGTCTGCGAATCTTGACGCGCGGAGGCAGGCGCTCCAGAATGGTTCCTTCGCTGGCACGGATCAGCGACGTGGAATCGGGCCGGTAGTCGTAGTGTTCCAGGTCAACGGCCAGCACCAGCCCCGTGCGGTGGGCAACCTGCGGAGTCTGGCGGTCCACCAGCACCGCCATAGGCCCGCTGCTCTGCAGCACTCCCTGGTCAACGTAACGCTGCATGGCTTGTGCTACGTTGTGCATACGGGCGCCAGCATCGGGCGCGTTGAGGTAGACTTCGGGAAAAATCAGCGCCAGCGTGGACGGTGCATTGCCCACCTTTTTCTCTACCTGCTCCCAGTAACCAGGATCCGATGTGTGCTGATCGCACGCGATGACCGCCCAGCGTTCCAGATCGGTCCCTTCAGCTGGCAACCAGATATCTGGAACCGCCAATCCTATCTCTGCAAACGATTCTTGAAAGCTCTGCATACCGAAAAGATAGCCGGAGTGTGTCAAAAACGCAAGGTTGGAGCGTGCGATTAGCGGCTAAACCCTTGCGCGCAGTGTTGCTGCCGGGTAGAGTTGCAGCAACATGCGGTCAACAATCGGAGAGGCAGGCACGCTTGAACTCAGTTTCCGCGGCATTCCACCCAGAGCCGACCACCTGTGTCGGCTGCTGCCGCTGCTGTCTGACGCAGGGGTACAGGAGCTGGTGGTTGACTGGGAGGAGAGTTTTCCCTGGAACATCGATGCCAGACTGGCAGGACCTGGATCGTTCAGCGAAAAGGAGATCGAAGGCATCTGCTCGGTTGCGGCACGATCCAACGTTACGCTTGTGCCTCACCTGGCGCGCCACGGTCTGCCGCGCGTGCTGGACCGGGTTGAAAACTTTGCCCGTCTGGCGCGTATTTCAAGCGATTGGCGTGAGATGGACGTTTCTCTGGCTGCGGCGCTGCGAATGGCCGAACGCGTGGTCGAAGATCTGCTGGCAGTGACAGGAGATGTTGCGCGTATTGCACTGGGCGCGGTTGGCAGTTGCGGCGATCAGAAGCTGCAGGACGCCTACCGTCGGCGCTTCGTGCAGCCGCTGCAGCAACTACTGCGCTCGCGCGGGATCGAGCCGCTGCTGCAGCCGCCGGCGCCGGATTCCGCGCCGGCATCCGATGAGTTCCAACCGATCGAGGCGAGTATTGCGCGGGCGTTTGATCTCAGTGCGGGTGATAACTGTGGGCTCGCTGCGCTGGTTTGTCCGGTGGCTGAGAGCGCGGAACGGCTCGATCGGTTCACCGAAGAGTCATGGCGTACACTGCGTAAGGCCACCGCCGGCCTGCACGCTGCAGCGCGGCACGCCGGTAACCGGGCGGAGTTTCTGGCAGATGCTCCGCTGCAACAGCGGCTCAATCGCCTGGGCGCTGATTGCGAGATGTTGCGCGCCGAACTCGTTTCGGCGCTGGATAGTGTGATGGAAGCCGAAGTGATAGCCGGCTATCTGACGCGTCGGCTGGCGCCGCTTGAGGAACTGGCCGCTACAACGCTGGCCCGGGTGCGGACCCTGCGTTAGGCAGTCGGGTACGGATCAGGTAGCCCGCGTCAACGGCGCAGTCGGTTTCGAGGTACCAGGTTCCTTGGTGAATTGCCTGTTTGACCGGGTTGTGCTCGGCGTCCAGCAGCACAAACGCTCTGTCGCTCAGTGTTGTGCTGCGTGGACCGAGAAACTCTATTTCCTGTCCGATGGAGAACGCATTCTTGACCGAGATGCGGTAGCGCCGCACCCCAACTCTCTCCTCAACCGCTCCGAGAAACAGGTAGCCGCGGCGATAACCGCGGGCGGCCGGGCGCTCGATTGCCTCGCGGTCAAAGTAGAAGCCGGTGGTGTATTCTCGATGGCTGACTTCATCGAGTTCCGCACTGAACTCAAGTGCGCGGGGATCGGGTGCGGAAAACGCATCGAGCGCCGCGCGATAGGCGCGAGTGACTACCGCTGTATAGTAGACCGACTTCATGCGCCCTTCGATCTTGAGGCTGTCGACACCGGCATCGCGCAGCTGAGCCAGGTGGTCGATCATGCAGAGGTCTCGCGAGGAGAGAATCTCGGTGAAGTTGTCGGCTTCGATAATCGGATAATACTCACCGGGACGCTGCTGTTCTTCCAGGACCAGCGGATCGACACCGAGCCGGTAGTTCCAGCGGCACGAGTGCGCGCAGTCTCCCTGGTTGGCAGACCGGTCACTCATCCAGCGGCTCAGAAAGCAGCGCCCCGAGTAGGCCAGACACATCGCTCCGTGCGCAAACACCTCCAGCTGCAGATCCGGAACCGTGTTCTTGATTGCGGCAATCTGCGCCAGCGACAGCTCCCGCCCGGGTACCACACGCGAGAAACCCAGGTCGCGATAGAAGCGCGCAGCGTCGCTGTTGATGCAGTTGGCCTGGGTTGACAGGTGCAGTTCGGTATCCGGGAAGCGGCGCCGCAGCGTGGGAAGGATGCCGAGGTCACTTACAATAAACGCGTCAAAGATACCGTGGTCCACCTGGTCCAGCGCACGCTCGAGCGCGGTGATATCGTGGTCAAAGAAATAGATGTTCAGTGCGCAGTAGAGCCGCCTCCCGGCCTTGATCCGCTTGAGCCCGGCGAACTCCTGCAGGCCAAAGTTGTCGGCGCGCGAACGCAGTGAGAACCCGTGTAGCCCGATATAGGCGGCATCAGCGCCCCAGAGGTAGGCCCAACGCAGTTTCTCGCTATTGCCGGCGGGTGACAGCAGTTCCATAGCCGGCGCGCTATTGGGCCCGTGCGGCGCGCAGGGTGTCTGCGTGGGTGTGCAGGAACTCGAGCATATGCTGCTGGATCCCGCCGAAGAACTCGCGTTCGAGTTGTGTGGCATCACGGCCGATCCAGCGGTAGTGCCACGGCTCATAGATGTAGCCGGTGATCGCTTCCAAGCCGTCCGGATAGGAAAGCGAGAAACCAAAGCGCCAGGCGTTCTCGCGCAGCCAGAGGTCATCCTCCGTGCCGCTGAACTGGTGGCCAATCGGCGCAAAGTCAACCGCGCTGCCCAGCTGGTGCTGCGAGTGCCCCGGCCGGGCCGAGAAACGCTCGGCGGCTTCTTCGCCGTGCCGCGCCACGTAGTTGTTGAAGAGGGTCTGCTGATAGTTCCAGGAGCGATAGGCCGACTGAACCAGCAGGTGCACGCCGTCTTCGCGGGCCTCTTCGGCCATCGCCAGCAGATCGTCCACAATTGCCTCGCGTACCGTTCGGTCAGCTGCCGCGTAGCCGATGCGACCGCCGTAGTCGCTCAACGACACCAGGTCAGCGGGCTGATAGTCCGGCGGCAACGGGTGCTGTTTATCGACCAGCAGTATGAAATCGTGCTCCAGATCGAGGACCGAATCAGCCAGTTCCAGGAAGCGTTGCGGGTGCTCGGCAACGCGCGCCGGCAGCGGATCAGGCTGTGATTCCACCATCTGCAGCAACTGCTCCTCGGTCAGGCTGAATGCCGAGTGGAGCACAGGTTCGTCTGCGCTTGGCGCGGGCCGTTCTGCATTGACGTCGCGCGCAGCGTTGCATCCGGCGAGTAGCAGTACGGCTGCAGCAGCAGCAGACACTGTCTTGAACGGCCTTCCGGCCCCACGGTGCGTCGTACCAGGAAACGGAGCTGATCGAACATCGCTCATACGGGAACTCTTACCGGGTTTGAAAGATTTTTTCAACGACCTCGTCCATGGTACGCACCGCGTGGAACGTTATGCCGCGTTTAATGTGCTGCGGAATGTCTTCAAGATCGCGCTCATTCTCTTTGGGGATAATGAGCTCTTTGATCTTGTAACGGCGTGCGGCGATGGTCTTTTCCTTGAGTCCGCCAACCGGCAGAACCGTGCCCACCAATGAAAGCTCACCGGTCATCGCCAGGCGGGTGCGTACACGTTTGTCGGTTGCCAGTGACAACAGGCTGGCCGCCATAGTGATGCCGGCAGATGGTCCGTCCTTGGGTGTAGCGCCGGCGGGGATGTGCAGATGGATCTGGCGCTGCTCAAAGTATTCTGCCGGCACCTTGAAGCGTTCGGCTATATGGCGGACCCAGGTGTAGGCGATGCGCGCCGACTCCTGCATTACGTCGCCCATCTGGCCGGTTATGTGAAAGCCTTCTTTGCCCGGATTGCTGACCGCTTCGATCACCAGCACGTCACCGCCGTGCGGAGTCCACGCCAGGCCGGTGGCGGTTCCGGCAACCGTGCTGCGCCGCTCCAGGTCATCTTTGAAGATGCGCTTGCCCAGCAGGTCATCGAGTTGCTCGACCTCGATAGTAAACGGCTGCTGCTCCTGCTCCAGTACCACGCGGTGGGCAAGTTTGCGGTGGATGCGGTCCAGGGCCTTTTCGAGGTTACGGACGCCGGCTTCGCGGGCGTAACCGTTGGCAATCTGAAGCAGACACTTCTTGCTGTACTTGACATCGCGTTTGCCGAGGCCGGCGCGCTGCAGCGATTTTGGAAGCAGATACTTGCGTGCGATGGCAACTTTTTCGTCATCGATATAACCCGACAGGCGGATGATCTCCATGCGGTCACGCAGCGGCGCCGGGATACTGTCGAGCGTGTTGGCGGTGGTGATGAAGAAGATGTTGGAGATATCAAACGGCAGGTCCAGGTAGTGATCGCGGAACGCCACGTTCTGCTCGGGATCGAGCACTTCGAGCAGCGCCGATGATGGGTCTCCCTGGAACGATGCCCCGAGCTTGTCGATTTCATCGATCATGAACACCGGATCGTTGGTTTTGACCGCCTTCAGGCCCTGAATGATCTTGCCGGGCATTGCGCCGACGTAGGTGCGTCGGTGTCCCTTGATTTCGGCTTCGTCGCGCATACCGCCAACCGAGAATCGGAAGAACTGCTTGCCGAGCGCCCTGGCAATCGACTTACCCACCGATGTCTTACCAACTCCGGGAGGTCCAACCAGGCAGACTATCGACCCTTTGGCGTCCTGTTTCAGCTTGCGCACCGACAGGAACTCGAGTATGCGCTCCTTGACGTCCTCGAGCCCGTAGTGGTCGGCGTTCAGTATGCGTTCGGCGCGTCGGATGTCGATCTGTTCGGGTTTGGGATCGTTCCAGGGTAGATTGATGATGGTGTCGAGGTAGTTGCGTGTTACCTGGAACTCCGGCGAGCTCGGCTCGGTCAAAGAAAACTTCTCGAGTTCCTGCTCGACCTGTTCGCGCACTTCGGCTGAGAGCTGCAGCTTTTCGATTTCGTCCCGGAAGCGCTGGTGCTCAGAACTCTTTGCGTCCACCGGCATGCCGAGTTCCTGCTTGATGGCCTTGAGCTCCTCTTTGAGAAAGTATTCGCGCTGGCTTTTCTCGATCTTCTCGTTGATCTGTTGCTGGATCTTCTTCTGCAGGCGCAAGAGTTCCTGTTCGCGCTTGATGTGGATCAGCACCTGCTCCATTCGGCTCTTGACATCGGAGGTTTCCAGAATCCGCTGCTGGTCCTCACGATCGATGTTGAGAATTGAGCAGGAGAAGTCTGCAATCTTCCCCGGGTGGTCAATGTTGACCATATTCAGCCGCATCTCCTCGGAAAACAGCGGGTTGTTTTCGGAGACCTGCTTCATCTCGCCAATCAGCGAGCGCGTCAGCGCCTTGATTTCATCTCCGGTTGCCGAATCGTAGTTGTCTTCGAGATATTCAACGGCTACGGCAATCGGCCCGCTGCGGTTCAGCACTTTCTTGATGCGGAAGCGCTTCAGCGTTGAGACAAATATGTTGAGACCACCGTCGGGCAGGTTGATTTTTTTCATGATCTTGGCCACCGTTCCCACCTGATGCAGGTCGTCGCCGGTAGGCTCTTGTGTATCTTCATCGCGCAACAGGGTAAGCCCGATCATGCTGTCGCCTGCCAGCGACTGCTCGATTACCGCAATATCCTCCTGTGAAGTGATCATCATGGGGGTAAAGATCCCGGGAAAGATCGGCTTACCCGATAACGGGATAACAAGAAGCTTGGCCGGCAGAATCTGGTCAGCCGGAATGATTGCGTGTGGACTCGACATTGTTTCACCTTGTGAGCTAGATAGCTGTGTACTTGGTATAATATGACTATGGCCTGTAAGTGCAGTCAAGCGGCAAACCGACAATGAACCGTAACAGTGCAACCGACGTCATTATTTTGAAGAACTCGCGTATCGGGGATATCCACAAGGGTGTGACCATGCTTACCCCGCAGCAGGGGCTGCTGTCCGCAATTGCGCACGGGGCCTACTCGCAGAAGGGAAAATTGCGCGGCGTTACCAATCCGTTCTGCTACGGACACTGTTATCTCTACACCGATCCGGTCAAGAAGAGCATCAAGATCACCGATCTCAGCGTGAATGACTTCTTTTCCGGGCTGCGTGAATCGGTCACGCGGTTCTACAGCGCGTCTTTGTGGGCCGAGTTGGTGCTCAAGACCTTTGGCGGAGGGGCTGAGAGCGACCGACTGTTTACGCTGCTGTTGGACGCGCTGCGGGCTCTCGATAGCGCTGCCGATTTCCGCCCGGTCAGTATCCAGTTCCTGTGGCGTTACCTGGAGACCGCCGGACTGCAGCCGGAACTCGGCGTGTGCGCCGACTGCGGAGCCGGGTTGGCAGCAGATTCAAGGCGTTACTACGAACCGCGGCAGACCGGTTTCGTCTGCGCCAGCTGCGCCCAGCCCGGCACGGTCACTGCCCTGGGCCGGGCAGCGGCGGACTACCTGCAGTACAGCGGACGGCTGGAGTTCTCAGCGGCGCTGAAGATCGGTCTCGACGACGCGGCGCTGCAGAACGCCCGAAGCGTACTCTACCGTTTAATCCAGGATGTGGCCGAGACGCCGCTCAATACGCTTCGTATCGGCGGCGGGATACTGTGATAGTGCCGCGGTCATCACTGATCCAACAGCGCTTCGATATCGGCAACCATCTTGCGGTGGATGGGTCGTGGTACTCGCGGGTTGACCTCCAGCGCAGCGGCCGGCATTCGATTGGCGGCAATCTGAAACAGATGTCGCTTGGCAAGCAGCGTATCCGGCGGCAGGTCGGCCTCGCGCGCGTAACCGTCGCGGATCTCGTAAATGCGCTCAAAGCGCTGCCTGGCTGATGCTGAGAGATTGCGGAATTCTCCCGATCGGAACAGCCGCGGCCGGCGATTGATATCGGGGGGCTTGTTCTGCAGCATCAGATTCTTCAACAGGTAGGCGTCGATGAGTCCTGCCGCGCTGAGCTCGGCCAGCAGGTGATCCTTGAGCGCAAAAAGATGCGCCACGTCGGACATGGCGTACTCAACCGCGTCGGCTGCCAGGGGGCGGGTGGTCCAGTTGTAACGCTGGAAACGCGACTTCTTCTCGATAGTGATTCCCAACGCGTGGTTGAGTACCGAACCCAGATCGCGCCTGGTGTACTGCAGCAGATCAACCGCGGGCTTCAGATCGACGATTGAATGAATCCGCGTTTCAAGCGTCTTGAACAGCAGCGACTGGTCGCTCAGCGAGTCGTACATGATCTTGAGTACGCCGCGATCCTCAAAAAAGGCTCTGAGCAGCGGACGGTCGATCTCCAGCGGATCAACTGCGCTAAGCTGTTCTCCGTCATAGAGTTGAATCAGGCAGAGCCGCTCCCCGTAGACGTGCAGGTTGAACTCGGCTTCCACATCGAGTGCAATAACCGCAACATCACGCTGCGAAAGCGATTGCTGCAGCGCCTGCAGCTGCGTATTGCCGGTGATCATACGGTAGTTCATGGGCTGCATCATATGCAGTTCGCCCTGCCGGCACAAGGGCGCTTTGCTCGACCGGTTCTCACGGTCCGGCATTCGTGCTACTCTCTGGGCCCTGGAGAATGTATGCGCGCGGTGGATCTGGTAGTCAAGAAACGGAATAACGAGGCACTCAGCCGGGATGAGATCGCTTATCTGATTAACGGATACGTTGACGGTTCAATTCCGGAGTATCAGGTCTCCGCGTGGCTGATGGCGGTGTACTTCTGCGGGATGTCGCGTGAGGAGACCGGTCATCTTACCGATGTCATGATTCAATCCGGCACCGTCTTTGACCTGTCGGGTATTGCCGGACCGTTTGTCGACAAACACTCCACCGGCGGTGTAGGGGACAAGGTATCGCTGATCCTGGCCCCGCTGGTGGCTGCCTGCGGAGTGCCGGTGCCGATGATGAGCGGCCGGGCACTTGGGCACACCGGGGGTACGCTCGACAAGCTCGAGTCGATTGAGGGCTACACTACCGCTCTGTCGATGGACCGCTTTCGTGACGTTCTGCGCGAGGTGGGCTACGCGATGACCGGCCAGAGTGCAGATGTAGTGCCGGCTGACCGGCTGCTCTACGCGCTGCGCGACGTCACCGGAACGGTTGAATCCGTTCCCCTTATTACCGCCAGCATCCTGTCAAAGAAGTTTGCCGAAGGCTCGGACGCGCTTGTGTTTGACGTCAAGTGCGGTTCGGGGGCGTTCATGAAGACCAACGCGCAGGCGCGAGAGCTCGCGGAGTCTCTGGTGGAAACCGGCGATGCGTTGGGAAAACGGGTGGTTGCGGTGCTTACCGCAATGGAACAGCCGCTGGGGCACATGGTCGGCAACTTCCTGGAAGTTGAAGAATCGATAGCGTGCCTGCACGGCAGCGTGGGTTCGCGCGGTCTGCAGCCCGATGCGCGCTCGGCGGATCTGATGGAAGTGACGCTGCGACTCGCCGCCTGGATGCTGGTGCTCGGCGGCACGTGCTCCACGGTTGAGCAGGGGTGCGAGCTTGCCGGGCAGAAACTCGATGACCGCAGCGCGTGGCGCCGTTTTGTGCGCAACGTTGAATTGCAGGGAGCCGATCCAGCGGTTCTCGAGCGGCGCTATCAGAACTGGCGCGCCCCCGAAAGCCACACGATCACGGCCGCGGACGCCGGTTATGTAGAGCAGATCGACGCCTACAAGGTCGGAATGGCGGGGGTCTACCTGGGAGTGGGCCGCAACAAGGCCGACGATGACGTTCTGCCGCACGTTGGTATTGAAATCCACACTAAGCGCGGCAGCCGCGTTGGCTGCGGTGATGCTCTGTGCACCATCTACGCTGCCGGCGAGCAGGCGCTGCAAAACGCTCGGCAGTTGCTGGAGCAGGCGTTTCGTGTAGGATCCTCCCCGGTGCAGCAGTTACCAGTTATTCTGCAAGAGATAACCAACCTTTGATGAATTCAATGAAGTGGACAAAGCCGCCGGTTGACGCAGAGCTGGTACGCGAATTGTCGCAGACTCACCGTATCGAGTTGCTGCCCGCCGCCATTCTGGTGCGCCGTGGATTGATCGAGCCGCAGGATCTGCTCTACTTCCTCGAGAAAGATCCGCAGTACCTGCACAATCCGTTCCTGTTTGAAGAGATGGAAGACGCAGTTGACCGCATTCTGACCGCCAAAGCCGAAGGCGAGAAAGTGCTGGTATTCGGAGACCGCGATGCCGACGGGATTACCAGCATATCGATTCTGGTACAGACTTTACGCGAGCTGGCTATTGAGGTCAGCTGGGCCCTGCCGCTGGGCGACGAGCCCTACGGGCTGACCGTGGAGACCGTCGAGCGCTTTGCTGCCGCTGACGGCAGCTTGATAGTGGCTGTTGACTGCGGAATCACCAATACCATCGAGGTTGCGCGCGCTACAGAGCTGGGGATCGATGTGATCGTAATTGACCATCATAACCCTCAACTGGAGATCCCCGCCGCGGTGGCAATCGTCAATCCCAAGATGCCGGATAGCGGTTATCCGTTTGCCGGCCTGTGCGGCTGCGCGCTGGCCGCCAAGCTGCGCTGGGCGCTGCAGCTGGCACAGACCGAGCTCTACAAACAGACCGTCTGCCTGCTCAACGTCAGACCGGGAAACGACACCATCATCATCGATGCCGTGAAGCTTGAGAACCTGGTAGAAATCGACCGCATATCCGAGACGGTTGTACCGGGCATGGTAGGGATTGAAGACACGCGAATTGGCGCGTTTCTGCACGGGCACGAAGTCATCGCCTACGATGCCGCGGCGCAGGAGCGCATGATCCGGCGTGTCTTCGGCAATCGCGTGGACGTAGCGTTGCTCGATGCCGCCCCGGAGGTGTGGAAGGTCTTCCCGGCGCTCGAAGGGCGCAGCCTGCTCAAGATGCTGGAAAGCTCAAAGCTGCCGCGCTACCGCAGTCGCCGGCCGGAAGAGATCGACGTGTTCGTAGCGCTGTTTTCGCTCTACATGCAGAAACGTGTACCCGCCCTGGAGACCGCCTACAGTGCGGTCAGCGACCTGATTGCTCTGGGAACAATCGCCGATATGATGCCGCTGCGTGACGAAAACCGTATCCTGGTGCACATGGGGCTTAGTGCAATGCGAGAAGCGCCGCGGCCGGGACTGTTGGCGCTGATTGAGCGCCAGGGGCTGCTGGGCAAGACCATCACATCTCAGGACATCGGCTACCAGCTGGCGCCGGTGATAAACGCGTCCGGCCGCATGGGAGAGCCGGACAAGGCGGTCCGGCTCTTCCTGTCGCAGGACAGTGCCGAGATTGCAGCGCTTGTGGAGCAGGTTGTCCAGCTCAACGTGCGCCGCCGCGACATAGGTGACCAGGCATGGACCCGTATCCAGCCCCAGGCGCGCGTCAGCCTGGAGACGTTTGGCGGAAAGCTGGTAGTAGTACACGACGACGAGGTGCACCGTGGCATAACCGGAATCCTCGCCGGCCGGCTCTGCCGTCAGTTTCGCGCACCGGCGATGGTGATGACGAGTGTAGACGGCAAGACCGTTGGATCGGTTCGCAGCGTGCGCGGATTCCTGGCTACCGAATTTCTGCGGCAGTTCGAAGACTTGCTCGACGAGTGGGGCGGTCACGATCCGGCCGCCGGTTTTGCACTGCCCTCGGAACGGGTGCCGGGATTCCTGGAGCGCGCCGCCGGCGTTGCAGCCTCAATTCAGCTGCACGATGAGGATCAGGACGTGCTGATCGACGCCGAGATTCCGCATACGCACATGACACCGGCGCTACACGATATCGTTGACTCGCTGGCGCCGTACGGTCAGGAGAATGCGCCACTGGTATTCCTGGTGCGCCGTGCCCGGCTCGCACGGCTTGACTTCATGGGGCGCGAGGAGCAGCATCTGCGCATGACCCTGTCGGTTGGCAGCTTCAAGTGGCCGGCGGTATTCTGGAATGCTGCGGAGCGCGTCAACGTTGATTTCAGCCTCGATGACGTTGTGGATGTGGCATTTCGTCTGGAAAAGAACTATTTTCAGAATAGGGAGAACACGCAGCTGAGCGTGGTCGATATTGCCCGAACCGGAAGCAATACCGGAACCGAGAATGCAGAGTAGCGCGATATTTCCGCATACCGAGAAGGACCCGTGTTCCGAAATAGCGTCAGGAATCTAGCGCTTGCCGGTGTGGCACTCTTGTGTGCGCAGCCGGCAGCAGCGATACAGATGCACGTGCCGAGTGAGATCGAGCGCGGTAAACCGTTAGTTGTCCACCTGCAAGCCGCAGTGGAGGTAGTACAATTGCGGGTGGCGCTCTACCGCGCCAACGGCGACCGTGTGACGGCTGGCGGAGGATACCGGACCACCACGGTTCGTGATGTTGAGGTCTGGGTATCGTTACTCGGTATTCCGTCTACACTTGCGCCCGATGAGTACCTGCTGGAGGTTGTCGCGTCCACCGAACACGGTGAAGAAGTAGCGCGTACACGCAGCATCACGGTCAGACCGCGGCAGTTTTCCTCGATGCGCATCGCCCTCAACCGCGCGATGAGCGATCTTCGTGAAACACCTGACCCGCGCCGCCTCGAGCAGGCGCGGCAGATCATTGCGCTGGTGGCCACCCACAACCCACAGCGCGTTTACAACGAGGGTGAATTCATCGTTCCGGTAGAGAACGCTCGCGTCAGCGCCGACTACGGTGATCGCCGGGTTTTCGATTACGCTGACGGCAACGAGGCGCAATCGATCCACTTCGGCATCGATCTTGCTGCGCCAACTGGAACAGCGGTAGTGGCCTCCGGGGCGGGAAGGGTTGTGTTTGCCGCTGACCGCATAATTACCGGAAAGTCGGTGGTCATCGAACACCTGCCGGGCGTATTTGGACTGTACTACCATCTGGACCGGCTTGACGTTGCGGAGGGTGAACTGGTGCGGCGCGGGCAGCCGATCGGTACTGTTGGAATGACCGGGTTGGCAACCGGTCCGCATCTGCACTGGGAGTTCCGCGTTGCCGGGGTCCCCGTTGATCCGCAAGCTTTTCTGGAGCGGCCTCTGGTTGACAAACGCGCGATCTTCCGTACAATACTTCACAGTACTACCGCAGATACGGAAAGGGGGTGATGTTAATCGCCTATATACGAGTTGATGACAGCGAACCGCTTGAGAAAGCCATCAAACGATTCAAGCGTATGGTAGAGAAGGAAGGGATCATTCGCGAGTGGAAGAAGCGCGAGTACTTCGAGAAGCCTTCGACTATCAAAAACAGAAAGCGCAAGTCGATGGAGCGTAAGCTCCTGAAGAAGCAGCGCAAGCTGCAAGCGATGAAGAACTACTGACACGGGATTCTTCCCGCGCACAATTGATACAAGACTTGTCCCTCACAAACCAATCCAACTCACCGTACGTGGCGCCGCCACTGTGGTGGGTTGAAACGTCTGAAGTCGAGGCCCCGATTCCCGGCAGGGGAGTTGCGCTGCGCCTCGGCGCCACGGTAGCCGGTGAGGCCCCTCCTCCAGCACTGCTGCTCTATCCGGGGAAACGCGCGCTGACTGTCCGCGGACGCGGCAACAGCGGTAAGCAGAGCAATTCCCGCTTCTTCGATGTGGTACTCAAGGGTGCTACGCGGCGCGAACTGAAACCCGGGGGGCTTCTGTTTGCGGCGGCACAGGAACAGTACAACACCACAACGGCTTTGGTTTCCTGCCAGAATCTTCAACACAGCGGTACGGGAAGCGCCTGCAGCGTCAGGATTCCCGACGTTCCATCTGTGGTGGCCGACACGCTGCAGGTTGGGTTGAGCGCTATCCGACCGTGGGACAATCGACACGCGCTGCTGCAGCTTACGCGCGCGTTGCCGCTGATACCGGGCTGTGACTATGAACTGCGTCAGGGCCGCCGTTGCAGCCGTCTATCGGTTGTGCTGGCGCTGCCGGCGCACGGCGACGTCAATGCCTTAGCGTCTGCTGCTGCTGGGCTGCTGGCAGACGGTCTGCCGATCGAGCAGGTGACCTACCGAGTATGGGGTTTTGTCGGGTGCCGCTCGGCGCAACAACGCAGCAGCTGGCTGGAGCAGCAGGAGCCGGCGCCGGTTGACATCGGTGGCTGGTGGGCCACTCCATCGTTACTCGATCGCTGTGTGGCTGCGCTGCAGCGCGCCGCCAGGCGCCACGAGGGCATCGGTAGCCGTGATGCGGTGCGTGTAGTCAGCGAGGTATCCGGTGTGGGCGGTCCCGCGTTTTCGATGGCGCTTGTCAGCTGGGCTGCCGCAGACAGTACGCTGCTTGTCAAGCGTGACGGGCGTTTCTTCCCCGCCGATGTAGCCAGAGATCAGGTCCTGCCGCCGGCCGCGCGGCAGTTGCGCCAGGAAATTGAACGCTGTGGGCGTACCGGTTACGACGCGGCTCGCAACCGTCATCCCAACACGCGCGCGCTGGTTGAATCGCTGCAGCGGCTGGGCTTTGCGGTGGTTCTCGATAACGCGCGTGTGGTTTCTCCGCACGCGCTGCAGACGCTTGCCCACGAGGCTCAGACGCATCTATCCGGTTCAGACCGCGAGCTGCACCAACGTCAGTTGGCACAATTGTGGGGACTTCCGCGCAACAGTGCCCGGGCGGTCACCGCCCGCCTGGTTGCCGACGGGCTGCTCGAGCGCGCCTCATCGGTACACGTACGGCTGCCGCGTCGCGCGCGGAGAAAACAGTGATGAGTGGCCGGCTGGCAGCCCCGCTGCTGGTTGCCGCCGCGGTCAGCGCCCTGCTCAGTGCGTGTACCGGCGCACCGCCGCAGATCGTCAGCGTTGAGGTCAGTTTGGAGTACGTCGACGATCTGGATCTCAACCGGCGCTACGAGCAGCTGACGCTGTTTGCGCTGGTGCGCGACGAGGACGGTTTTGGCGACATAAGCGAGTTCTACCTGATTCACGATGAGGCTGAACTCTACTGGCGCTTTGACGCGCAGAGCTGGACGCATCGTCGTGTTACGGGCGAGAACTGGGTCGGGTTTTCCGGTCTCAGCATGGCCGACTGGGGCGAATTGCCGCGCGGGCAGTACCGCACCGTGGTGATTGACCGCGCCGGGGAACACGATGAGCGCAGCGTGTCGATCGATGCGCCGCTGCTATCCAGCGTGCACGATCAGCTGCCGCAGCTTGCCCCGGACGAGCAGAGCATCACAGTGCCCGAGGCCGGTGCTTCTCTGCTGGTTGTGTCCCATGATGACGATTCCGGCGAGACCTCTGTGACGCTTGAGCGAACGCTGGCGGGCGGACGGTACCCGCTCGACGGGCTGGTTCATAGCAACTCCGCCGGCAGAAGCTACCTCTACGTGCCGCTGGGGTCGTACTACGGTTCGTTAACCGGACCCATTCGACGCTGACGGTTGTCTTTGCCGAAGAATGAGCGGATACGTTGCCACAGCGTCTTGCCGTAGCGCATCGAAATCTGTCGTGTGACTTCGCTTACCGGATAATCGGCCCCAAACCGGTCTTTTAGAAGATGCCAGCGCTTCACAATCCACATGTATAGATCAGCGTGGGTGCGGCCGGGAAACCGAGTCATGATTCGTTCGGCCTCGATTGTATCGACTACCGGCCGGAATACATTGAGATACCACGACACCAGCGCCTTGTCGAACGGGATCTCCTCGCTGATACCCTGGTTGATAAAGTACTTGTGACCGTGGATATGCTGCAGCACTTCGTCGTAACGGCCGGTTGCAGTGAAGACGAGGTTGTAGTCGGGGACCAACCGCGCGAAGCGTGTCTGCTCGTAGAACTTCGACTTCTCGTAGGCGATGACAGCGCGGGTGAGCTCTTCGCGCGACATACGCGGATCCAGCGTGATTGCCGATGAAAGCGATGTGACCTCGGCGTCGACGGCTCCAACGCCCTGCGCCTTGGCTACCGATACGCGGTGGTTTCCGTCGCGTACAAAGTAGAGTCCGCCGATTTCGTAGAGGCGCACCGGTGGCAGGATGACGTCCTGCAGGTGGGCCTTGTCGATACTGACCCAGCGGTGTTTGAGGTAGTCGTGGCGCGGTAGAAAGCTCTTGCTGAAATCGCGGTAGCGTCCTTCGCTGCCGACTATCTGAGATATTTCGACAGTCTGCATGCCGCGGTAGGTCTCGCCGCGCGGACGGAGCACCTGCTTGACTTCGTTCAGTGACAGCAGTTCCTGATTCTGCGCCGAGAGTGCGTTCATGATGCGGTGCAGGATCTCGTGCAGGCGCGCCCGGTTGAAATCCTCGCGAGCTTCGTGGTCAACGATACTGCTCATTGCTTGGCTCCTGTGGCGGGTTGGCGGTGTCCAGAATAAAGTGGCTGTAGACGTTTATTACCGTGGTGCCGTCTACCACTGTGACGCGCCTGGCGTTCAGATCGTACAGATGCACGTGCCCGTGCAGCAGGTAGCGCGGCTGGAAGCGCCTGATGAACCAGCGGAACGCCTGGAAACCAGTATGGCAGCGGTCCGGCTTATCGTGAACACCGTATGGTGAGGCGTGCGTCAGCAGGATGTCCAGGTAGCGCCCATGAATCAGGCGGTTCCACAGCAGGCGCGGCACCATAGCGAGAATCTGGCGGTACATCTCGTGCTCGCTGAACTGATTTTTTCCCGCATTATAGCGCAGACTGCCGCCGAGGCCCGCAATCAGCATGCCCTTTGTCCGCACTACTCTGCGGTGAACGTGGGTTGATCCAAAGGTGTTGGCTATGCGGAAGTCGATATCCCCGATATCGCTTACATGGGCGGATTGACCGCGGAAGTTCTCCAGGTGCGACAGGTTGTGATTGCCGAACACAAACAGGACCGGAGTATTGAAGCTGCTGGCAAGGAAACCGAGGTAGTTCATCGGCAGGTCGCCGGCGCTGAGGACCAGGTCAACGTCGCTGAAGTGTTCGCGAACGTTGGCGCTATAGACCAGCGGATCTACGTGATCTGAAACGCACAGGATCTTCATCTCAGTGCAGGCTCACAGTTCAATGTGCGCCAGAAACTCCTGCAGTCTGTCCTTATTGTGCAGATCAATAGGACGGGACTCAGCGAATCCTTGCGCGGTACGCGAGAACGTGGAACTGCACACCAGCGCGCCACGGTTGACCGACTGCTTTTTCATCTCCTCGTGCAGTACGCGGACCGTGCCTTCGTCGATAACCTCGGTTCCGCGCAGGAAGCGGATCAGAATCGGAAGGTTGCGGGTATTGCGCCATTTTGACTGCGGCTCCATAGCCACGATCTCGCAACCGTTGTCCATATTGGATACGTCGCGTGCGGTAAGCCCCATTGCCGCGGTGAGCTTACGGCAGATCTCGCAGAACTCCGCGGCACTGCTGGTGAGGTAATCCTTGATGCGGTCATCGTGGCGCATTTCCTGGTACTGGCTGAGCTTTTCGGCCACATCGCGAAACCCGGGCTTCTTCTGGTAGACCTTCTCCCATTGTTCGATCGCCGGCTCAATACGGCGGGTCTTCTCGTAAGCAACGGCCAGAAAATAGCGCGCAAACAGTGTCTCGGGCGCCGAGTCATTCTCGGAGTGCTTGATCGCGCGCTCCAGTTCCGCGCCGGCGCGATCGTAGTCTCCCAGCGCCAGTAATGAACTGCCGCGTTCAACCAGCGCTTTGAGTTTGAGCTCGGGGTCTTTGGAAGCCTTTTCAAACGCCGACATCGCGGCGGTATGGTCCTTGAACTCCTTGTGGATCTTGCCTATGTAGAACCAGGCGCGGTAGTTCTCTGCGTCCAGCCGTACCGCAGAGTCGAGGTAGCCCTTGGCCTCTGCGTGGCGCTTGGCGCGGAACAGCAGCGATCCGAGGCCGGAGTACGCCTGTGAGTGGCGTGAATCCAGCTCAACGGCCTTCTTGTAGAGCGCCGCGGCTTTCTCCGAGCGGTTGCGATCTTCAAAGAGCCGGCCGGCACGATAGTAGTACTCGGCGTTGTGTGGATCTTTGCGGATCAGAACCAGGTATTCCTTGAGCGCTTCTTCGGGTTGATTGAATTTCGCGTAAAGATCTGCTATCTTCTCTCTGAAGGGTATTTCATTTACAACGCCATCGAACTGGCCGATATCATTGACAGACTTGAACTCCATCAGAGCCAGTTCGGCTTTGTTTTCGGCCTGGTAGGCCAGCCCCAACAGATAGTGGGCATCGGAGTCGCGCGGGTCCCTGGATAGTATAGCTTTGGCAATCCGGATTGCCTGGGTGGTCTTTCCCTGTTTGATCAGGTTTTGCAGGGCGGCTACTTTCTTCGGAGCCAGGATGGACCTGACTACAAAAAAGGTAATCAAACCCACGGCCGCACCGAGGATCATAATAAGGACTACTATGCCCATGGCAGCACCGTTGGTGTAAGAGAGTAGAACATGCCAGAACAACAATACGAGGTTTCCAGACTACTGTCAAACCGGCACCCCTGCCGGCGGATGCGGCGATACGCCTGTGGCGCTATTTTGCTGCTGATCGTGTCCGCAACGGTTTCTGCCTCGCCGCTTCTGAAGCGTGGTGAAGAACTCTACATGCAGAACAGACCCGAAGAGGCTGCCGCGGTTCTGGAAGCGGCGCTCGAGCAGCAGCCACGGAATGAACGCATCTACCTCTATCTCGGTATAGTCTACGAGCAACTTGGACGTCACGAGCGTGCCGCGGAGATCCTGCGCAAGGGCCTCGAGGTGGACGGGACTTATCGGGGACTGATCTATTTCAACCTGGGCAACAACTACCTTGCCGCGGGCAGCCCGGATTTAGCTGGTGAAATGTATACTCAGGCGATCCGCAGTGACGGTAGTCTGGCCGAAGCGTACCTCAATCGGGCAAACCTGCGTGTGCGCACCGAGCAGTATAGCGGTGCGGTTGACGACTACACCGTCTACCTGACGCTTGCACCATCTACGCCGCAAAGAGACGAAATACGCCGGATGATATCGCTGCTGCGCGATATAATTGAAGAGGAGCGTGTACGGATCGAGGAGCAGGAGCGGCGTGCGCGCGAGGAGGCCGAGCAGCAGCGCGTTGCCGAAGAGCGGCGCAGGGCCGAGGAACAGCGTCGGCGCGAGGAAGAGGAACAGCGTCGGCGTGCTCTGCTGGACTCGGTACTTGAATCGCTCGGTGGTTCCAGCGGTGAGACGCGCAGTCTTGGCGGTGGAGCCGAAGACATCGACGAATATGAAGACGAGTTCGATATAGCGGACTGATCACTGCGCGAGTAACCGGAGAGTTAACGAGTGTTCTACGATAAACGCAAACTGATAATCGCCGGCGGAGTTCTGGCGTTGGCATTGGGGATAACAGCCTTCTTTCTGCTGCGTGGCGGCGCTGTGGCGCCGGAATTGAGTGAGGCCGAGCGGCTGCGCGCCAATCGGCTGCAGCTGGCACGCGGCTATTACGACAGCGGTGAGTATCAGCGCGCGCTGGATATCATCGATCAGTTGCTGATTGCCGACGCTGATGATTCAGAGGCGCACGAGCTCAAGGAAGCGGTTCTGGTGGCACGGCGCGAAGAACAGCGGCGTATTGCCGAGGAGGAAGCCGCACGGCGGCGCCAGCTCGAAGAGGAACTGGCTGCGCGGCCCGATGACTCGCGGTTGCGCGAGCTGCAGGCGCAGCAGGCCGAAGCCGAGCGGCGCGCGCGCGAGGCCGAGCAGCGAATAACGCAGCAGCTGGAGCAGCAGCGGCGCGCCGATGAACAGCGGCGTCAGGCCGAAGAAGAGGCGCGCCGTAAGGCCGAGGAAGAGCGGCTTGCGCGTCTGTCGGCCGAGGAACGCGAACGCGAACAGCGGATTCAGAGGCTTCTCAGCGAAGGTGACGATTTTCTGCAGCGGCGTAACTTCAATGAGGCACGCAGTGCCTTCGGCGAGGTGCTCGAGATCGATCTGCAGGATAATACGGCTGCCGATCGCTACCACGCAAAGGCGCTGGCCCGCACCGCCCGGGCGCTCTACGAGCAGAACCCCGGTGATGCCGGCAGCCGTCGCCAGGCGATACAGTACGCCAACCGCGCTATCCAACGCGACCGGGAACTGTGGGAACCACATTTCACGCTGGGGAGAATCTACCACGACACCGAGCTGTTTGACGATGCGATCAGCAGTTTTCGCTCCGCGGCGCGACTCAATCCCGATGATGCTTCGGTGTTCTTTGCCCTCGGTAACGCGCAGTTTCGCGCGCGGCAGTTCCGCGACGCGCGTCAGTCCTACGAGGCCGCGGTACGCCTGGACCCCTACTACGAGAACGCCTATCATAATCTCGGTATTACCAACCTGCAGCTGGGCGACAACACCCGGGCTCTCGAGGCGTTCCGGTTTGCCGCGCAGACGCACCCTCAGGACGCGCGCGCACACTATCGTATCGGCAGTATTCAGGTTGATCAGGGTGAGATCGCGCGTGCTATCGCGCCACTGCAGAAGGCGGTTGAACTCGATCCGACCACCGCGGTGTACCATTCGCGACTGGCAACTGCCTTCTTCCGTCAGGAGCGCTTCGAGGACGCCGAGCGCCACTTTGCACGCGCCGACGAGCTGCAGCCCAGCAACGCCACCAACAATTATAATCTGGCGCTGGTACGCTTCGACCTCGGTAAGACCGATCAGGCCTACCGCAACATCCAGCGTGCTATAGAGCTGAACTCGGAGCGAGCCGAGTATTACTACACTCTGGGACAGATCCAGGAGCAGCGCGGCAACGTCACCCAAGCGATGCAGGCGCATACGGCGGCGATTTCGCGCAACCGCGAGTACGTGCGTGCGATGGTGGAGTTGGGACGCATTCTGGACGAGCAGCAGATGCACGATCAGGCGCTCGATTTCCTGCTGGCTGCGCACAGAGTTGAGCCCAGCAGCGTCGAGGTCAATAACAACCTCGGTAACGTCTACCTCAACAAAGAGATGTTTGACGACAGTATCACCCACTACCGGCGCGCTATCCAGCAGCGTCCCAACGATACCCTGATGCGCTACAACCTGGCGTTGGCCTACATCGGTTCTCGCCGCTTTTCCGAGGCGCAGTCGGCGCTCAACGAGGTGATCAAGATCGATGCATCGTACTGGCCGGCGTATCAGAAGCTCGGCGAGGTACTGATTGCCAGGGAAGAGCAGGACGATGCGCGACGCATCCTGCGCCAGCTGCTCGATCGCAACCCGCAGTACACCGCGCGCGCCGAGGTTGAAGCTCTGCTGGCCGGACTGTAACTGCCCGCGGTTGACGAACTCGGCGCGGCTGCGTACCTTTCAGCAGAAGTTCGACTTCCGTTCAACCGAGGAGTATTATGTCCGATTCAACTGAAAAACTGATTATCATCGGCTCGGGGCCCGCCGCTCACACTGCGGCTATCTACGCCGGCCGAGCCGAGCTGAAACCTCTTCTGTTTGAAGGCTTCATGGCCGCCGGCGTGGCTGCCGGTGGACAGCTGACCACAACCACCGACGTAGAGAACTATCCCGGCTTCGCCGATGGAATCGGCGGCCCGGAACTGATGGATCGCATGCGGCAGCAGTCGCTGAACTACGGCTGCAGCATCAAGACCGAGACCATTGCCTCGGTAGCGCTCGCCCAGCATCCCTTTGTAGTCACAACCGAAGGCGGGAGCGAGTATCGCGCTCAGGCGCTGATTATTGCCACCGGTGCAACCGCCAAGCGCCTGGGACTGGACGGCGAAGAGACCTACTGGCAGCGCGGTATGTCGGCGTGTGCGGTCTGTGACGGAGCGTTGCCGATCTTCCGTAACCAGCCGCTGGTGGTAATTGGGGGTGGCGACAGTGCCTGCGAGGAAGCCGCCTTCCTGACCAAATTTGGCAGCCGCGTTACCATGCTGGTACGGCGCGATGAGCTGCGCGCTTCCAAGACAATGCAGAAGCGCGTGTTCGATAACGCGAAGATCGAGATTCGCTGGAACACCAACGCGGTAGAGGTGCTTGGCGACGATAAGGCGATGAACGCCGTCAGAATCAAGAACAACCAGACCGGCGAGGAAGAAACGCTGGAAGCAAAGGGACTCTTTTACGCAATCGGACACCTTCCCAACACGGGCTTTCTCGCAGGCCAGCTGATGACCGACGAGACCGGATACGTGATTACAGAAGGTAAGTCTACGGCGACCAGCGTTGCGGGCGTTTTTGCCGCCGGAGACGTGCAGGACAAGCGCTATCGCCAGGCGGTTACCGCTGCAGGCAGCGGCTGCATGGCTGCGCTGGAAGCCGAAGAGTTTCTCAACACCTGAGCTGCGCCGGCGTATCTCAGGTGCGGCCAACCAGTGAGTAGAGCTGCTCGCGCGAAAGCTCGGCCCACAGCGGGCGGCCGTGGGGGCAGCGCGGTTCGGGAAGGGCAAAGATCTGCCGCAGCAGGTCAGTAGCAGCCTGCGGATCGAGGGCGTTGCCCTGTTTGACCGCAGCCTTACACGCCATCTGCGCGTAGAACCGGTGGCTGATCTCCTGGGGGTGGCGTGCAATTTCCCGAATCGTCTCGACCACCTCCTCCTGGTGCTCAAGAAAGGCCGTTGCGGCAGCGGTTACGCTCCATTGGCCGGGCCCCGAACGTTCCAGTCTCACCCCCAGGTCGGCGATCTGCTCAAGCCGCGTCAGCAACACCTGCTCCTCTTCGTCGCTTACCTCCATAACCAGCGGCACGAGTAACTCCTGGCGGCTGCGGTCGCTGCGGAAGCGGTCGTAGAGAATTCGCTCATGGCCGGCGTGTTGGTCCACGATGTAGAGGCTATCTTTCCGACTTGCCAGCAGAAACAGGTCGAAGAGTTGCCCTACGTAGCGGAAGTGGTCGGCAGCGCCGCCGGCGCCGGCGCTGGAAAATGAGCTCTGGTGTGCTTCGGTATCGTTGAACAATGGCGCAGGCTCTGCTACGCGGTTACCGCTGAACAAATGCTCCGCGAGATACGGCGTCTGAGGTGGCACCTCCCGGCTGCGCTGCGCCGGTCCGCTCTGCTGGATGATTGCGGCGCGCAGAAACCCCGAAAGAGTCTCCACGCTGCGGCGGTGAATCTGGGCCAGATTGCGAAAACGCACCTCGCGTTTTGCCGGGTGAATGTTGAAGTCAACCAACCGCGGCTCACAGCGCACAAACAGAAAACAGATCGGATAGCTGCCTCCGGGGGCCACCGCTTCGAAGGCGTACTGCATTGCCTGTACCAGAGCGTACTCCCAGACGCGCCGCCGGTTGACAAATACCTGCATCAGCTTGCGGTCGCGGCGCAGCATCGAGCTGCCGGTGGTTACGGCCTCGATGGAGAAACCGTCGTCGCTGCCTTTGACGGTAGACAGTAGTTTGCGGTCGCCGATCTCCGGATAGCACGAGAGCACGCGCTGCTCACTCTCCTGCGGTGGCAGAAACAGCTTGAGCTCTCCGTCGACGAATAGCCGGAATGCAACTTCCGGGAAGGCTAGCGCCTTGTCTATCAGAACGTTGCGGCACATGGTAGTTTCAGCGGACGCTCGCTTCAAGAACTTGCGCCGCCCCGGTAGAGAATAGAACAGGTCCTCCACGGTGACCGATGTTCCGCTTAGTGGCTGGCACGGCTCCAGGCTGATGACTTCACCGCCGTGTACCACCAGCTGCCGTCCGGGCTCGGCAGCAGTCCGGCTGCTTCTGATCTCCAGGCGCGCCACCGTGGCGATACTGGAAAGTGCCTCACCGCGAAACCCCAGGCTGGAGACATTTTCGAGGTCGGTCTCGTTTTCGATCTTGCTGGTCGCGTGGGGCCGGCAGCACAGCTCTACGTCCGCGGCGTCCATGCCAACCCCGTTGTCGACTACCTGCAGCCGGCTGCGTCCTCCATCCTCGAGCCAGATGTCAACAGAGTCCGCCTGCGCATCGAGCGCGTTGTCAATGAGTTCCCGCACAACCGAGTATGGCCGGTCGATTACCTCACCGGCGGCGATCTTGCGCGCGACCTGTTCGCTCAGCACGCGTACCGGCGGTTGGGCGTGCTGCGCAGCTGATGATTCCATGGCCTTGCTATCCTCCCGCTGGGCGGTGCGAGGGTGACGCAGCGTTGCTGGTGAGAAACCTCAGCACCTGCTCCATTACCGCGTTGATGCTTCGGTAGCGCTCAGCAGGAGCCGCCAGGATAGTCTCGGCCGACTGGACGTAGCGGGCACTGACAAGGTCATTGCCGCAGTTGTCCAGCAGCGCTTGTGCCGACTGCGGCGTAGTCTCCAAATGGAACTGCAGAGCCACAACCGAGCGTCCGACCTGGAACGCCTGATTGGTACAGGCGTTGCTTCTTGCCAGCAGGACTGCCTCCGCCGGCAGGTCAAAGGTCTCTGCGTGCCAATGAAATACCTGCATAGCATCGGGCAGCCGCAGCAGGTCGGTTGCATTGTCACCGACCGCCTGCAGCGCAAACCAGCCGATTTCCTTCTGGGAGTTGGGATAGACGCGCGCACCGAGGGCTGCCGCTATCAGCTGCGCTCCGAGGCAGATGCCCAGCACCGGGGTTCCGGCGTGGATGCAGTCGCGGATGAAGCGCTTCTCGGTGGCCAGCCAGCTGAACGCCTGCTCGTCATTGGCGCTCATGGGCCCACCCAATACCACCAGCAGGTCAACGTCGGCGGGGCTCGGCAGGGGATTGCGCAACTCGGGCGGCTGAAAAAAGGCGCTGTTGCTGATCGTATATCCGGCGTTTAGCAGCCAGGCTTCAATCGAACCGAGACCCTCAAAGTCAACGTGCTGCAGGTAGTGGGCTCGCATCGGTCTATGATACTCAGCGACGCACCAGTACCGCAACCCGTTGCCGCGAAATCCAGCAGTTGCCGCGAAACGGCGCCGGATTGCGGTGACGCCGCAGTGCTGCTATGATTGCGTCTGTTGCGCTGCACATTGCATGGAGGCCGGTGGTGAAAACCCGTCCACACACTATGTTCTCGGGCTCGCCCGGCGCCCGCTTGTCGGCCGCCGCTGTGTTCCTGTTCAGTTCCATTGCGGTACTGGCGGTAGCGGTCTGGAAGGTAAGGGGCGTCGATCCGATCGGCAGCGTTCCGGTTGGGTTGTTGGTTGCCCCGCTGGCGATAGCAGCATTGCTGATCTGCGCGGCGGTGCTTCTGCTGTTTGGCTTTGTGGTGCAGCTTATTCCACGCAGCTTCTGCTACGCTGTCGCAACCGGTGTGCTGGCGCTGACCGCGCTGCTGTCTTTCCAGGGCACCTTTGTCCCAATGGCGCTGTTGATGGCCCTGATAGTTGTACCTGTGCATGCGCTGCTGGGCGGCGGCCTTGGCGCGGTCATCAAGGCGCTTCAAAGTCGTAACGATCCCAGCGGCCGGGCAACACTGCGGCGCGCTGCGCTTGCCGGATTTGCTTTGGTCTCAGTTGGAGTCTACGCTGCATGGTTGGTCTGGTTTCTCGGCGCCGGAAGCGACGCACATCTGGCCGCAGCCCCGCTTCCTGCGGCAGCCGCGGAGACTGCGCACGCCGCGGATCCTGCCGCGCTACAGCTGCTCGCTCTGGGCGAGCCGGGGCCGTACCAGGTAGAGCGTAGCAGCTACGGTCTGCAGAACGACTCCGTGGACATATCCTCGCTGCTGCCTTCCGCCAAGGGGCTCGACGGCCGGGTCCGCCGGCGCTACTGGGGCTTTGATGAAACCGGGGTTCCGCTGGCCGGCGTGGTCTGGGCGCCACAAATCAGCAACCGCGTCGGCGCTGAATCCTATCCCCTGGTAGTGATGGTTCACGGTAACCACCCGATGCATCGGCGGGCCGAGCTGGGCTATGACTACCTGGGGGAGCAGCTGGCTTCGCACGGCTACATCGCCGTATCGGTCGATCAGAACTTTCTCAATTTTTCGTGGCTCGGAGAGGGTTACCAGCGCCAGGAGATTCCCGCGCGCGCCTGGCTGCTGCTTGAACACCTTCGGTTGTGGCGCGGATGGAGCGCAGACCCGGCATCGCCGTGGTTCGATCGCGTCGATTTGTCACAGATCGCGTTAGTGGGCCATTCGCGTGGCGGCGAAGCGGCTGCCGCAGCAGCGCTTTTCAACGGTTTGTCGGCGCATCCGGACCGGCCTGAAATCAAATTCGACTATGGATTCAATATCGCCGGCGTGGTTGCGCTGGCACCGAGCGAAGGGTTTTATCGGCCCGGCGGTGCCGCTATTGAACTGGAGGCGGTTGATTATCTGCTGCTGCACGGGGGGCACGACGGCGATGTGGCGTTGTTCATGGGCCTTGCGCAGTACGAGCGGGTCTTTCCAGGCGCTGACGGTTTCAAAGCGCTGGCGTATCTGTATCGCGGCAGCCACAGCGGATTCAGCACAACGCCGGCTCACGCGGACATGTCTTTTCCGTTCGGCCAGCTGGTAAACCGCGCGGCGCAGCTCGAGCCGGCCGCGCAGCAGCGGCTGACGCGGCAGTATGTAACCGCGTTTGTGGAGGCTTCGCTGCGCGGGCGGCGGCAAGCGCGGGCCGTCCTGCAGCGGCCGTGGATAGCACGCCAGCTCATGTCCGATGAGTGGGTGTTGCAGCGCTACCGTGACGGCGGCCGCAGCGTGATAGCTGATTTTGATTCAGACGTTGACCCCACAGTGGGTAGCGAGACCGGCGTGGTCTTCGAGGGCGCAGGACTCGACAGTTGGATCAATCAGGAAGTAACGCTGCGCGCGCTCGGGAGGCAGAGCGGCAACCGCGCCCGCGCTATCAGCTGGAGTGCTGCAGCAAGCAAAGCTCATTTCTCGGTAAAGCTGCCCGCACCCGTGAGCTCTATATTCACAAGCGACGGTGAACTGCTGTTCTCCCTGGCCGACGCTCGGCGGCCGTCAGCGGGGCAGCGGCTGGAACCGTTGCGTATTGCGCTGCAGTTGACCGACCGCAGCGGCAACAGCAGTCGCGTTGCGCTGGACTCGCTGCAGCCGCTGCCACCGCCGCTGGTGATCCAGTACTCAAAGTTGGGCGCACTCGAGCGCGCGCTGATGCAACCGCAGGAAACCGTCTTGCACAGTTTTCGCGTACCGCTGGAGTCGGCCGCCGCCGGCGGGCTGCAGCTTGACGAAATTGGCGAGATTCGCTTTGTCTTTGATCCTGAGCAGGCGGGCAGTATTCTGCTCGATGAGATCGGCTACGCAGCGCGTACCAGCGCGCGTTGATACCGGGCGTGTCAACGGCTTCAAGCGAGGCAGCAATTGAGAACAATCATCTGGATCGGCATTGTGCTCTGCATTTCGCAGTCCGCTACGCTGTCGGGCTTGAATCTGGCGTTCTTCAGTGTCAGCCGTTTACGGCTGGAGGTGGAGTCACAGCGCAACAACCGCTACGCTGAGCGGGTTCTGGCGCTGCGCAGCAACGCCAACTTCCTGCTGGTCACTATTCTATGGGCCAACGTGGCGGTGAACGTCCTGCTGGCGCTGCTGGCCGAATCGGTGCTCGCCGGGATAACGGCGTTTCTGTTTTCTACGGTGCTGATCACAATTGTGGGCGAGATCATCCCGCAGGCTTATTTCTCGCGCCACGCGCTCCGGATTGCAGCAGCGTTGTCACCGGTGATCCGCTTCTACCAGCTGCTGTTGTTTCCTATAGCGTGGCCTACCGCCCTGCTGCTCGACCGGCTGCTTGGCCCCGAGGGTATCCGATACTTCAAGGAGGCAGACCTTCAGGAGCTCATCCGGCTGCACTCGTTGGCGCCTGAAAGCGACATTGGAAGCGTTGAGGGTACCGGCAGTCTCAACTTTCTGGCTATCGACGATGTGCCGGTGTGCGAAGAGGGCGAGCGTATCGATCCGGACAGCATCATCGAGCTCGAGTTCCGCGATGGGAACCCGCTGTTCCCCACGCTGAGTTTGTCTCCAGCGGACGATTTTTTGCGGCGGCTGGATGCATCAAAGAAGAAATGGGTTATCCTGGTCGACAGTGCCGGTCAGCCGCACCTGACGCTCAACGCAGCAAGCTTCCTCCGCGAGGCGCTGTTCTCGCCTCAACGCTTTGTAGCGCTGCGCCACTGTCACCGTCCAATCATGGTCCGTGACCCCCAGACACGCCTCGGTGAGCTGTTGCCGCGGTTGAAAGTTCACCCCGAACGCGCCGATGATGACGTAGTCGACCAGGACATCATTCTCTACTGGGGCGACGAAAAACGGGTAATCACCGGCTCCGATATTCTGGGCCGCCTGCTGCGGGGGATTGTTCGGCGTGAAGGCGGTCCTCAGCATTCAGGACTGCAGCCGTAGACGTGCGCGGTCCCGGCGCGAGAGACCAAGCAGGACTACGCAGCCGCAGACAATGATCAGCGTCAGCAGGGCGCCAACCGAAGCGTAACCACGGCGGAAACCATAGACGTCAATGAGCCAACCGAGAATGGGTGTAATGACGCCGCTGGCCTCCATGCCGGCAAAAAAATAGATACCCAGTACCGTAGAGCGGTTGCGCCTGCGTACCGAAGAGACCAGGTAGGTCTCGGAGACCGGCATTCGCACGAAGAGCGTGATCCCAACACCGAGCATCACCAGGGCTGCCACTATCCAGCTGCCGGCCACAGCCAGCAGAACGATCAGTGGCCCGACAGCAAGCGCGAGTATCAGGAACACCGTTAGCGGGCCAAAACGGTCCGAGGCGGCGCCTCCCAGAGGCGAGGCCCAGATTCCGGTTGCGTAGAAGGCTGAGAGGAACACCGCGGCAGCCTCTTCCGAGACCCCGAAGATGTCTACCAGGTAGAGCGGCAGAAAGGCGATGCTGGACCCGGTGAACGCGCCAACCGATGCGGTCATGATCAGGAAGACCGCAATCAGCGCCGGCCGTGCAGGGGTTTCGGCTTCCTCGTTGATCGATGCGTCGCTGCGTGCAGCGCGTCCGGCTCGGGCGCGGATCTCGTGCTGAGTCAGTATTACAAAGAGGGCTGCACCAAACAGCAGCACCGGCAGTGAAAGTACCAGGAACGATGCTCGCCAGCCGAGCCAGCCGGCAATCAAGACTCCCGCAAGCGGCGCGGCCAGGTGACTGGCGCTACCGCCAATCAGATGCAGCCCCAGGGCGCGTCCGCGCTGCGCCGGCGGGACAGCAGCCGAGATCAGCGGTGCCGCGGCCGGATGATAGCCGCCGCCGGCTATTCCCATGCAGATCAGAAAGATAATCAGGGTTTCCCAGCGCTGCGAGAGCCCAACCGCCGCTCCGGCGAGTGCCACACCGGCAACGCCTACGGTCAACACGTAGCGCGGTCCGATACGGTCTGCCAGCCAGCCTGCCGGCAGCTGTCCGATTCCGTAAGCCAGCGTGAAGGCGGACACTACCAACCCGGACTGGGCGTAGCTCAAGTCGAAGCCGTCGCGGATGAACGGCAGCAGCGGTACCACCAGCGCGGTCATCAGATGGTGAAAGAAGTGCGCCAGAATGAACAACAGGATGTAGAGTAGCGGTGAGTGCTTCTTTATCGCTGCCATACTACCAGGTAAGCATGTTCAACAATCCTGTGAGTTAGTGGCGCTCCTGCCGCAATGGTAAACGTGATTCCACAAGTTCGGTGAACCAGTGTGTCACCGTAGCAATCACGTGTTCTACCTGGCCGATGCGCGGTATCATAAAAACAAACAATCGGTCCTGTTCGGGTACCAGCGCTACGTGGCGCAACGGGCCGGGATCACCTATCTGTTCGCGCAGCTGTTCCAGCCGAGTTCGGATCTGTTGATCCTGGTAATAGAAAAAGAAGGTCAATCCGCCCCAGTCGATTGTCTCGCGGGTCAGGCTGTCTTCATTTTCAATGCTGGCGCCGGCAAACCGTGAGTAGCCCTTTTCTATCAGGTGACCCTCTTGGAGCACACCGGCGGCTTTGGGAGAAAGGTGATACGCCAGAAAGAGCCGGTCGAACCTGCGGATCAGTCGAGATACCGGGTAATAGAGCCACGACTGCCGCGGCAGCATAGTGATGGTAGCGTCCAGTCGTCTGATGAAGCGGTTTTTGTGCGGTACGAAGTTGGCGTGGTATCCGGTGAGACCGCCGATGTTGGTGAACTGCTGATCTTTTGGCTGGATTACCCGGGTTATGGCGTCGAACGCGGAGAGATAGATACGCCGGTTACGCCGCTTGCCCCACGAGTAGCCGAGCGAGATCAGGATAGTGACTGCGATAAACAGGTAGAATAGCGGTTGCTGTACTATGTCGGTCTGCATCGGTGAGTGGTTCCTCTTGGTAGACTGGTCAGCGGAAAGGCGCGGTTACGTCAAAATCAAAGGCGTAGGCGCTCTCACGCACGTAATCATGCATAGGAACACGTACAAGATCAACTCCCGTAATGCCGTTGAGCAATCGCTGCTCGACGTCTTGAGCCACATTGGAGAGGCTGTCCTGATACTTGTTGTTGTAGGCTACGTGCAGGCCGAGCTGCAGGTCCTTGAATCCGGTGATGATGCGTTGCGACTCGCGCAACGAAAGGTAATCGGGGTTGAAGACAACGCACAGCTTGGTGCTATCGCTCTTGAGAATCTTGTAAACCCCGGCATAGCGTTTCCACAATTCATCCAGCTTCTTGATGACCCGATCGTCTTCTTCCTGGTACGCCAGGCGCACTCCCTTTTCTATGTACTGTCCACTGATATTGTGAATCGTATAGCGCTTCTCGAGGATCTGCTTCCTGATTCGGCGCAGTCGATCGATCCAGGTAACCGTAATATTGGGTAGCGCCAGAATCCTCAGCGTGAGTCCGGTTGGAGGCGTGTCGAAGACTATGTAATCGAAGCCGGTCTCGCTGCGGAAGATCTCTTCCATAATCGTCAGCGAGGCGTACTCTTCTACACCCGGTGAATAGCGTAACACTTTGAAATAGAGATCCATATTGAAGGCGCGGGTGTAACTGTAGACCTCGTTCAATATGTCGATATTCTGCGCGATATACGCCGAAGCAGCCTTGTCCAGATCAGCTTCCTGCAGGTAGAGATTCTTGGTGAATTTTTTCTTCTTATGGCCCAGCTGCAGGTTATAGAGGTCGCCAAGGTTGTGCGCGGGATCAAACGAGACCGCCAGAACCTTGAAGCCCCGTTCGGAGAGTTGCCAGGCTGCAGCAGCCGCGAGGGTGGATTTGCCCACGCCGCCTTTACCTGTGAAAAAGAGTGCTTTCATGAGGGTATCCTTAGGTTACGTCGAAGCAACCGGCAATTTCGGCCAGCGCATCGTCGGCGTTTTCGGCGCGGCGGTTTGCGACCTTGAGCTCGTGTTCCATAAGCGGCAGCAGCTCGGCCGAGATGAACGATGGCGGCGCCGGCAGCCCGGTAAACGAGCCCATCAGCAACAGGACAAACATATTCTCAAGCTCTCTGACCTCGCACTCGGTAAGCCCGACCGCTTTGTTGCGATGCGCCTGGTCGGTACTGGAGAAGAACGATCTGAGGAAGCCGCGGGTCGATGCAACAAGGCGCCCGAAGGCGCCTTGTTGTTGATGTTGTCCTGATCGGTCCTGCCCGCTCACGACTGTATTTCCGCCGAAGCGGGAAGATTCTTGGTCTTGAAGAAGTCAAAGATGAACAGGAAGTTCATCAGCAGCATGATTACAACGATAACCATAACCGTCCAGCCGGTTGCCGGTGCGGAAGCTATGGTTGCCGGAAGTGGTACTGCCACGTACCAGAGCATAGCCGCGGTTACGGTGATCCAGAGCGCCATAGCCGGTATGTAGGCCACGGTGGCTTTAGCTTTGAGCCGCTTGGTGACCCACGCGGTTCCGGTCAGAAGCGCAATTGACGCGATCAGCTGGTTGGCACTGCCGAACGAGGGCCAGAGCATCGCGAATGTGCCGCTGTAACCCAGCCAGATTCCGAGCGCCGCGGGAATCAGCGAGGCAATCCAGCGGTTGGTGAAGAACCTGTAGACGCCTTCCGCCTTATCCTTGATCGGCAGGAACATCTCTGCCAGGCAGTAGCGCGCCAGACGGTTGGTGGTATCCAGCGTAGTCATGGCAAACGATGAGACCCACATGCCGGCGATGATCGCCAGGAACTGCCGCGGGATGAAGCCGAGCCAGGTTACCGAGACCATCTCGGCCCAGGTTTCAGAGAACATCGGCGCACCGCCGAGGCCGGCTGCAGCCGCCTGCGGGTTATAGCGCGTTCCCCACTCGGCAAAGGCTACCGGATGTCCGGCATTGGCCAGTACTGTCATACCGAAACCGGCTACCGCGATGACAACGATTGTAGAGAGAAACCCCTCAACCAGCATGACACCGTAGCCGATCGGCAGACCGGCCTTCTCGTTGGTGAGCTGCTTGGACGTGGTCCCCGAGGCCACCAGCGAGTGGAACCCCGACAGCGAGCCGCAGGCAATCACCAACGGAACCACCGGCCAGAATGGGGTAGGCTTGCCGCCGACTACGACCGCCGAGAACGAGGTGAACGCCGGCGCGGTGAAGCCGCGGAAGGCAAAGAGCGCTGCAAGACCGCCCACGAGCAGACCGGCGTAGAGCAGAAACGCGTTCAGGTAATCACGCGGCTGCAGCAGCACGTTGACCGGGATGGCGG
>SKLB01000115.1 GCA_007123465.1 Spirochaetales bacterium | reverse complement strand
GAGGTGACCGGGGTGGTTACCTTCTATTCCTATTTCACCACTGTTCCCCGTGGCAAGCACACGGTGCGAGTCTGCCTTGGAACTGCCTGTTACGTTCGCAACGGGAAACAGGTTCTGTCGGACCTGAAGAAGGAGCTGGGAATCGACGTAGGCGACACTACCGCCGACCAGCAATTCTCGCTTGAAGTCGGCCGCTGTTTCGGCGCCTGCGGGCTCGCGCCCGTGGTCATGGTGGACGATGACGTGCATCAGCGGGTAAAACCGACCCGATTGCGCGAACTGCTGGCGCCGTATCACAAGCCAACCAGCCAGGAGGACCCCGATGAGTAGCGCAACTCGTGAAGTGATCATCTGCGGTGGAGGTGGCTGTGTTGCTTCCGGCGCACTCGACCTGGTTGAGTCCTTCCGCACCGCCCTCAGCGGGGCCAATGGCTCGGTGCGCGTGTGTACCGCCGGTTGTCTGGGCCCCTGCGCCCAGGGCCCGGTCATGACGGTTCAGCCCGACGGTATTTTCTATGAAGGCGTTCGCACGGAAGACGTGGACGAGATCGTGCGCGAGCATCTCGTTGGAGGAAGGGTAGTAGAGCGCCTCTGCCGTCCCAGCGTAACAGACGGCAAGCCGGTGCCAAGGCTGGCGGATATCCCGTTCTTCCGGCACCAGACCAAGGTTGTACTGCGTAACTGTGGCCGTATCGACCCCGTGGATATCAACGAGTACCGCGCGACCGGTGGGTATGATGCGCTGGAGTTGGTCCTGAAATCCAACAGCGCTGATGAAGTGATCGAGATGTTGCGGGTTTCCGGACTGCGGGGACGCGGTGGCGCCGGATTCCCGACCTGGAAGAAATGGCAGTTTGCCCGGGATGCCGAGGGGAAACGCAAGTACGTGGTGTGCAACGCCGACGAAGGCGATCCCGGCGCGTTCATGGATCGCAGCATTCTGGAGGGTGACCCGCACGGCCTGATTGAAGGCATGGCGATTGCCGCGTATACCATCGGTGCTGTGCAGGGATACATTTACGTTCGGGCCGAGTATCCGCTGGCGGTGGCACGTCTGACAAAGGCGATAGACGCAGCGCGCAGTGCGGGGATACTGGGTGACTCGATGATGGGCACCGGCATAGCCTTCGATCTGGGCATTCGAATGGGATCGGGCGCGTTCGTGTGCGGTGAGGAGACCGCGCTGATGGCCTCGATCGAGGGCCGTCGCGGAGAGCCCAGGCCGCGGCCACCGTTTCCCGTCGAGAAGGGGCTGTGGCAGTCGCCGACTCTGCTCAACAACGTTGAGACCTACGCCAACATACCGGCAATCATGGCAAACGGCGCGGAGTGGTTTACGGCTATGGGAACCGCGCAGAGCCGCGGTACTAAGGTCTTTGCGCTTGCCGGGGCGGTGAAGAACACCGGCCTGGTTGAAGTCCCCATGGGGACGTCGCTGGGAGAACTGATCTATGACATCGGCGGAGGCATTACCGGGGGCAAGAGCTTCAAAGCGGCCCAGATCGGTGGACCCTCCGGCGGCTGCATACCGCGCGAGCATCTCAGCATTCCACTCGATTACGAGTCCGTGACCAAGCTCGGCGCCATTATGGGCTCCGGCGGGTTGATTGTCATGGACGACGACACCTGCATGGTGGACGTGGCGCGCTTCTTTCTGGAGTTCGTGCAGGAGGAGTCGTGCGGCAAATGCGTTCCGTGCCGGGTTGGAACCAAGCGCATGCTTGAGATCCTGGAACGGATCTGTGCCGGCGCCGGGGTTGAAGGTGACATCGAAACGCTGGAAACCCTCGGCCGGCAGATCAAGGACACATCGCTCTGCGGCCTTGGTCAGAGCGCGCCAAACCCTGTCCTGTCGACTATCCGGTACTTCCGCCACGAGTACGAAGCGCACATTCGCCAGCGCCACTGCGAGGCCGGCGTCTGCCCGTCGCTGGTACGGGCTCCGTGTCAGAGCGCCTGTCCGGCCGGTGTTGACGTACCGGGCTTTGTTTCGCTGGTAGGCGAAGAACGCTACGCCGAAGCGCTGCGGCTGCACCGCGAACGTAATCCGTTCGCGGCCGTATGCGCACGGGTCTGTTTCCACACCTGTGAAGATAAGTGCCGCCGCGCTTCGCTCGACGACGCAGTGCCGATTCGCGGCATCAAGCGCTTCATGGTCGACCAGGAGATCGTGATTCAGCATCCGCAGGCAATAGAGAACGAAGAAAACGAGAAGCGGCGCATCGCCATCATCGGAGGCGGGCCCGCGGGGCTTTCTTGCGGCTACTTCCTGGCCCGGCTGGGCTACCGGCCGGTGGTCTTCGAGTCCGAACAGCGCCCGGGTGGGATGCTGGTTCAGACCATCCCCGCCTATCGCCTGCCGCGAGAAACCCTGGCGCGCGAGATCCGCATGATTGAGCAGCTGGGCGTCAAGATCAACACCAACAGCGCGCTCGGCCGCGACTTCTCGCTGGAGGAGCTGCACAATCAGGGGTATGAAGCAGTCTTCCTGGGCGTCGGAGCCCCGTCAGGCATGATGCTGTCGGTCGAAGGGGAAGACGCCGACGGCGTGGTCGAAGCCAACGCGTTCCTGCGCCAGTACAACATTCGCGGGTCGGTTCCGGTCGGAAAGAAGGTCGTTGTCGTGGGCGGAGGCAACGCGGCCATAGACGCCGCGCGTACCGCGCTGCGGCTTGGCGCAGCCGAGGTGACGGTGGTGTATCGGCGGACCCAGGAACAGATGCCCGCCTACGCTGAGGAGATTGCCGAGGCGCTGCACGAAGGTGTCACGTTGCGCTGTCTGACCCAGCCCATCGAGGTCATCAAAGACGAGAACGGTGCCGTGCGGGCGCTGAAGTGCGCTGAAATGGCGCTCGGAGAGTTTGATCGCAGCGGTCGTCGGCGAGCCACCGAAGGGGGAGGCCAGCCGTTTACCATCGAGGTCGACCAGGTCATCGTGGCGATCGGGCAGCGGCTGGATGTCGAGGCGGTTCTCGGTGAACTCGAGGTGGAGCTCGCGTCCAACGGCTTCATCAAGGCCAATGAGCTGACGGGGCAGACCTCGGTTCCGTGGCTGTTCTCGGGTGGCGACGCCGCCAGCGGGCCGTCGTCGGTGGTAGAGGCTATTGCCGCCGGCGAGCGCGCCGCGGTCGGCATAGACCTGATGCTTACCGGCGAAGATCACGCCTTCTGGCGCGAGGAGCATCCGCTGGACACCGATTATGATCCCGATGCCGATCCCGTTCCGTTCCCCAGAGAACCGATGCCCACTGTTCCAGTGGAGCGAAGGAAGTGGAGCTTTGAAGAGGTGGAGCTCCCGTGGAACGAGAGCGTGGCGCTGCGACAATGCAAGCGCTGTCTGCGCTGCGATTACGGCAAGACCCCAGTGCGCAAGGAGATACTATATGCCGAAGCTCATCATTAACAACCGCACCGTAGAAGTCCCTGCAGGCCGCACCGTGCTCGATGCAGCGCTTCAGGCGGGGTACCGAATTCCAACGCTTTGTCACATGGAAGGCAGAGATCCGCTTGGTGCGTGTCGCGTCTGCATGGTGGAGGTCGAAGGGATTCCGCGCCTTCAGGCCGCCTGTTCGACTCCGGCGGCCGACGGCATGAGGGTGCATACCAACACGCCGAAGGTTCGCGAAGCGCGCCGGACGGTCGTGGAGCTGCTGTTGAGCGAACACCAGGGCGAGTGTACGCTCTGTGACCGCGATGAAGACTGTGAGCTTCGCGATGTAGCCGGAACGCTTGGCATCCACATGAATCCCTATTCGGGAGAGAAGCCGACAAGAGTCTACGACGAAACCACGCCCGCAATTTACCGCGACACCGGAAAGTGCATTAAATGCCGACGTTGCGTGGCCGCATGCAATGACGTACAGGGTGTCGGAGCGCTGTTTCCGCAAGGTCGAGGGTTCGATACCTTCATCGGGCCGGCGTTCTGGCGCAATCTTGAAGAGGTGCCGTGTGTTCAGTGCGGGCAATGCGCGGCGGTCTGTCCCGTCGGTGCCATAAACGAGCGCAGCCATGTAAATGCGGTGTGGAATGCGCTGGCGGATCCACAGAAGAGAGTGGTGGTTCAAACGGCGCCGGCAATTCGTGCCGCGATTGGTGAGTGTTTCGGCTATCCGCCGGGAACGCTCGTTACCGGAAAGATGACCGCGGCGCTGCGGCGCCTTGGTTTTGACGATATCTTTGACACCAACTTCACCGCCGATCTTACGATTATGGAAGAAGGAACCGAGCTGTTGACGCGGCTGAAGACCGTGTTGGCGGATCGAGCGAAGGCGCATCTTCCCATGTTTACCAGCTGTTCGCCGGGTTGGATCAGCTTTGCCGAGAGCTTCTTCCCCGAGATTCTGCCCAACATCTCGACGTGCAAATCGCCACAGCAGATGTTCGGCGCGCTGGCCAAGACCTACTATGCCGAACGCCTCGGCATCGACCCCGGCGACATGGTGGTGGTTTCGGTGATGCCGTGCACGGCCAAGAAGTTTGAAGCCGCTCGGCCCGAGATGCGGGCGTCGGGTTTCCAGGACGTGGATTATGTATTGACTACCCGGGAGCTTGGGCTGATGATCAAGACCATCGGGATCGAGTTCACGGCGCTCCCGGATGAAGAGATGGATGCGCCGTTTGGCATTTCCACCGGCGCTGCGGATATCTT
>SKLB01000150.1 GCA_007123465.1 Spirochaetales bacterium | reverse complement strand
TCGGTCTTCTGATTGGGGCGCAACAGCACCTTGCCGCGGTTACCGTCGACTATGATTCGATCGCCAAAGGACGCCTGGCGCGTGATATTTGACAGGCCCAACACGGCCGGAATCTCAAAGCTGCGCGCCAGGATAGCCGTGTGCGATGTACGCCCACCGGCGTCCATAGCAATCCCCTTGACCATGCGCTTATTCATCGAGATGGCGTCCGAAGGCAGCAGGTCGTGGGTTACCAGAACAACCTCTTCAGTAAGATCAGCCAGCGAGATGCGCTCGCGTGCCATCAGGTGGTTGAGCACGCGCCGCGCAACGTCGTGGATGTCGGCGGTGCGCTCACGAAGATAACTGTCCTCGGCTGCATCCAGCTTGGCGATCAGGCCGCGCATGGCTGAGAACAGGATCCATTCAACATTGAACTCCTCGGCGTGCAGCTTGCGCTCGATAGTGTCGATGAACTCGCGGTCATCGAGCATCAGCAGGTGAGAATCCAGGAACTGAAGCTGATCAGCTGAATGGGTTGTGTTCTGTCGTTCTTTGAGCTGGCGGATCTCCTCGCGCGCCTTGTCCACCGCTTCGTGAAAACGGGCTATTTCGCGTTTGAAGTCCTGTTTTGCGACATTGTAGCGAGGAACGGTTGGATTTGTATCCAGATACAGAAAGGCGGTCCCGATCGCAATACCGGGTGCGGCGGAAATTCCGGCCAGCTCGTCCATGGTAGAACCAACTATACGTGCTTTCGAAATCACTGTCAAACCGACTAACACGCGTAAACTGCGTAGCCTGCCGAGCCGATACTAGAAGCGCAATGGCAAAAACTCGAGGCAAGAAGAGGGGCGGCTCGATCGGAATTCTGTTCTGGGTCGCATTCATTCTGTTGATTGTGGTTATTTTTCTCTACAATCGCCCGACCATCGAGCGCACGCTGGAGAATACCGGACTGGTCGAGGTAGTGCGCGAGCGCTTTGGACGCGGCGATCGCCAACCGTCCGAGCCGCAGCCGACACCGCAGAGCGAACCCGAGGTTGCAATCGAGCTCGAACCGGCCGACCCCGAGCCTGTCGAACGCACACCTGCGCCGCAGGCAGAACCAGAGCGGCAACCGGTTCCCGAGCCTGCCGCGCCCGAGCCGCAGTCGCCCCAGCCGGCAGACCAGCAACCGCCGCAGCAGAGGGAGCCGGCCGAGCCGGTACCCGACCAGCCGGCGACGCGTACGCGCGTATCAAAACTGTACTTCATCCGCGTCACCGATGACGGACAGATTTTTCCCGAACAGGTCAACCGCAGCGTCACCTTCACCAACAATCCGATGACGCAGACGCTGCACGCGCTGATCACCGGCCCTACGATAGAGGAACTCAACGCCGGATTGCTCAACCTGGTACCGGAGAACACGCAGCTGATATCAGCAGCTGTCCGTGATGGTACGGCGTATTTGAACTTCAACGAGGCATTTCGTTTCAATCCGATGGGAGTCGAAGGACTGGTGGCTCAGCTGCAGCAGGTAGTCTTCAGCACTACCGAGTTCGATACGATAGTCCGGGTGCAGATTCTGATAGAAGGGCAGAAAGTGAACTACCTCGGCGGTGACGGCGTCTACATCGGTGAGCCGCTCGATCGCTACTCGTTCGGCTGATCGTGCAGCCGGTCAAGCCACCGCACCTCTTGGTGAATCCGTTGGCGGATAGCGGTGTCCTGCTGCTCTGCAACCGCCGCCGGCGTGTGGCGGTACGCTATCTGGAATAGAAACTCCTGATTACCGCGCCGTCCCCGCAGTGGGGACGCCAGCACCCGTTGAACCGCAATACCTTCGTCTGCCAGTTGCTGCTGCAGCCCAAGCAGCGTCTGCAGCAGCAGTTCGCGATCACGTACAACCCCACCTGCAGCGTCCAGCTCCGGGTGCTTACCTCTCGCGGCCAGTTCAAACTGCGGTTTGACCAGCACAATCGCCCAACCTTCGCGCGTCAGCGAGAGCAGCGTGGCCGCAGCACCACGCAGCGATCGAAACGACAGATCTGCTACCGCGGCGTCCGCCGCAGGATCGAGCGATCTCAGAGCCATAAGGTTGGTGCGTTCGTGAACCACAACCCGCGGATCGCGGCGCAGACGATAGTCCAGCTGGTTATAACCCACGTCAACCGCGTGCACCTGCCTGGCACCAAACTGCAGCAGACAGTCGCTGAATCCGCCGCTGGAAGCTCCGGCGTCCAGAAACACCTTGTTGCCGACCTCAATCTGCCACTCGACAAGCGCTGCGTGCAGTTTTTCACCGCCGCGCGACACGTAGCGCGGCCGGCGGTACTCGATGTGCGCGTCTGTGGCTACAACGGCGCTGGGCGTACGTTCGCGCTGGTTGTTAACGTAGATCTGACCGCAGATGATGCGCGCGTAGAGTTCCTCGGTGGGGGTGTCGGGATTGCGTTGCTGCAGTATGCGCAGTAGCGTATCCACGCGTGTTCAGCTCCGCCTGGTTCCCACCGGCTACACCAGCGATTCTTCGCGGAATCTCACGAAGCTGGTGGTCTTCCAGCTGTCGCGGTCGACGCTGACCACCGCGCCGTGCATCACCGATTTGTTGTCCGACACCTCGTTGCGCAGCGGCAGCTGCGATCGCGCGCGTTCCACGCTGATCAGCGGATCAAATCCGATGACGCTGTCGGCGGGGCCGCAAGCGCCCAGGTCGGTAATGTAACCGCTACCGCCGGGCAGCAGTCGGTCATCGGCGGTCTGAATGTGGGTGTGGGTTCCTACCAACGCAGTGATGCTGCCGTCCAGATAGAACGCCAGCGCCTCCTTCTCCTCGGTGGCTTCGGCGTGCACATCCACCAGGATAACGTCAGCAGAAGAGTCAATTTTGCGCAGAATGTCTTTGGCCTTGCGAAACGGACAGTCCGTTGGATAGAGCCGGCGCCGCCCCTGCAGGTTGATCACAGCCACCCGTACCCCGCGCACTTCCACTACGCAGTGCCCGTGTCCGGGATTACCGCCGGGGTAGTTTGCCGGACGGAGGATAGCTTCATTCTGGTCCAGATAGTCAAAAATCTCGCGCTGCTGCCAGATATGGTTGCCGGTGGAAATCACGTGGACCCCGCTGGCAAACAACTGGGTGGCAATATCGGGCGTTATACCAAAGCCGTCGGCGGCGTTCTCTCCGTTGGCCAGCACAAAATCGGCATTGTACTTTCTGACCAGCGATGATAGTCCCGACACTACCGCCCTGACCCCCGAACGACCGATGATGTCGCCGAGAATCAGAACGGTGAAGCTCTTAGCGGGCATACTCGGTTATCCGCGTCTCGCGGATCATGGTAACCTTGATGCGCCCCGGATAACGCAGCTGCTCTTCAATACGGCGCGCGATACTCTTGGCGATCTCGCGCGCTTGGCCGTCGGATACCTTCTCGTGATCAACCATGATACGCAACTCGCGCCCGGCCTGAATGGCATAGGCCTTATCGACGCCCTCGAACTCTTCGGCGATCTTCTCGAGGTTCTCAAGCCGCTTGATGTAGTTATCGAGGGTTTCGCGGCGCGCGCCGGGCCGCGATGCCGACAATGCGTCGGCAATCTGTACAACCACCGACTCAACACAGCTGTGCGGTACATCGCCGTGATGCGCGGCAATGCAGTTGATCACCGCATCGTCCTCGCCGATCCGCTTGCCAAGCTCTACTCCCAGCTCAACATGGTTGGCGTCGCCATCGGTCTCGATACCCTTGCCGACATCGTGCAGCAGGCCGCCACGGCGCGCCAGATCGCGATCGGCGCCCATCTCCGAGGCAATCATCCCGGAGAACACCGCCACCTCTTTGCTGTGAGCCAGCACATTCTGACCGTAACTCGTGCGGAAATGCAGGCGCCCGATGGCACGAATACCCTCGGGCTTCATGTGATGGATGCCCAGATCGAAGAGCACTTTCTCGCCCTCTTCGTAGATGATCTGGCTGATCTCGGCGGTAACCTTCTGTACCACCTCTTCGATGCGGGTTGGATGGATGCGCCCGTCGGAAATCAGCCGCTCCAGTGAGCGCCGCGCAATCTCCTTGCGCACCGGATCAAAACACGACACCACAACCGCTTCGGGCGTGTCATCGATGATGATATCAACCCCGGTCAGCGTCTCGAGAGTACGGATGTTGCGCCCCTCGCGCCCGATTATGCGCCCTTTCATCTCGTCGGACGGCAGACTGACCGAGGTAACGGTGACCTCGGCGTTGACATCGGAGGCCATGCGCTGGATGGTCGAAACCAGGATCTCGCGCGCGTTCCTTTCCGCGGTTGCACCGGCCTCCTGCTCGATCTTGTTGATCAGACCCTGGGCATCGTGGCGAGCGTCATCCTCGAGCGACTGGATGATCATCTTCTTTGCGTCCTCGGCGCTTACGCCGGACAGCTGCTCGAGTTGCTCGCGCCACGCCTCTTCCTGGTGGCTGATTTCCTCTTCTCGTTCCGCTAATTTCCTCTCACGGTCGGCAAAGGCTGCCTGTTGGCGTTCAACAGCAGCCGTCTTGTTCTCTAGGTTCTCTTCCTTCTGCAGAAGCCGTTTCTCGAAACGCTGTAGTTCGTTACGTCGCTCGCGGAGCTCTTTTTCCTGTTCGTTTCGTTCCCGTAACAGCTCATCTTTCGTTTCCAGCAGCAGTTCCCGCTTCTGGG
>SKLB01000327.1 GCA_007123465.1 Spirochaetales bacterium | reverse complement strand
CAGGCGATCGAGTTGCGGCTTCGGGAACAAGATCTGCATCTTCTCCATGGATACAGAATATACATGGACAGTCTGCTCCGCAACCGATTCTTGACCGGAGCTCCTCGACGTCGCCGCGCAGCGCCTGCTGCCCGAGTTCTTTGAACAACTCCGCATCCGCGTACTGTTCAAGGTGCTCCAACAATGCAGATACTGTCTTTTGCCATCTGAGTTGGTCCGCGCGGTGTTGTCTTCGGTAACCGGTGGTGTTGCATCGGAATCGGTACCGATCAGGTCGCGCCGCACCAGCTGACCGTAATGCCTTGCAAAGATTGCGGTAACGCCCTCCAGCACGTTCTTGTCCAGAAGCGCACGAGTTCCCGTTCGATGGATACTTCGAATCTGACCAGACTGATGGCGGGAGGGCAGCGCCAATTTCGAAGAGACGTGCTACCCGAACGACTGCTGGCCCCGGGCTTGAGTTTAACCTCAATACGTGTTGCGGTCCGGTGTGTTCCGGACCGTTTCCGCTTCGTCCCGGGCCAACATCTGGCAGGCCAGGGCGATCCAACCGCTGATGAGGAAATCGAACCAGCGTTGCACGCCGCTTCCGGCAACGGTCAATCCGAACCAGTCGAAGGAGCTCCATGCTTCCGCGTCACCGGCCTGCAGCGATGCCGGGGCCAGCTCGTGGTACAGGATGTTGGGGTGCCCCCGTCCGTCGCGCCAGGTCTGAACCGCCTTGGAGCGCGCGATCGCGCCATAATCCTTGTCCCATTCGTCTTTGCGGATCGAGTGCTGATACAGGATCGCCTCTTCAAATGAGCCGTTCCAGGGTTTGATGGTGGGATCCAGAATAACGATATGGAAACATTGGCGTTTGCCGCGCTGCGCCAGCAGCGCCTCAATCGAGGGCTGTACCAGTTCGACCGCTTCCCGGGCCAGCTTCGGCGTCAGTAATACGCTTGCCATAGGTTACCCTACTTCACTTCCCAGATACCGTCGATCACAACCGACACGTTGAAGGGCATGGGGCTCATACCAAATACCGCCCGCGCGTGGAGGCCACGCTCCTCGCCAAAGACGTCGATTACCGCCCTGGACGCGCCGTGAATCACCTGGGGTTGCTCGAAGAAATCCGGCGCGGAGTTGACGTACCCCGTGAGTCGGACGCAGCGTGCGACCCGATCCAGTTGTCCGTCGAGAAACTTGCTGATTTGGGCGATCATGTTCATCGCGGCGATTCGGGCTGCCTCAAAGGCTTCGTCCGGGGTGCGGTCCTTCCCCACGACCCCCAGAAACTTCTTCTCGCCGTCGACGATCGGGGTCTGCCCCGAGTGATAGAGCAGGTTGCCGGTTTGAACCACCGCAACGTGGTACGCGCCGGTTTCCGGCGGCTCCGGAATAATGATCCCCCGGGCACGGGCCTGTTCGGTTGTTTTGTCGGTCATGCTATTGCTCCTTGTAATCGCGCATTGTATTTATGTAATGACAATAGCATAAAATCCGAAACCGTGCTACCCTGAATGAAGAGAGGTAAGGTTGCGTGGTGGACGGCCGGAAGGCAGGTCGAACCACCGCTTTGACACCGCAGAAGGGCAGTAAGAGGAGCACATACATGAGTGCAAAAGCATCGGTAGCAGTAATCGGCGTGGGAATCATGGGATCCTCGATCGCCGGTCGTCTGGCGGAGGAAGGTCATCCGGTCACCGTTTTTGATCTGGACCGTGATAAAGTAGCGGCTCTGGTAAAGAAAGGCGCCGCTGCAAGTGAGTCCGCGGCGGCGGCGACAGCGGCAAGTGAATTTGTGATCACCAGCCTCAACACCGCAGCGATCGTGCGATCCGCGGTCTTCGGCGCTCGGGGTATTGCCGAGTCGGGAGCGGCGCATAAGATGCTGATCGATATGTCCTCCATCGACCCGGTAGCCACCCGGGAGATGGCGGAGGAGCTACGCAAGAAAACCGGCATGGCCTGGGTGGATGCGCCGCTCTCCGGGGGTGCTCCCAAGGCGGCGATCGGAAAACTCACCGTCATGGCCGGCGGTAGCGAGGGTGACGTACAGAACGCGCGGGCCGTCATGGATAGCTTGTGCGCAAATTACACCCACATGGGCCCCAACGGCGCCGGTCAGACCACCAAGCTGGTCAACCAGGTTCTCTGTGCACTGGGATTCCAGGCGGTGGCCGAGGCGGTGCGTCTGGCTGAAGCCGGCGGTGTGGACGCGGCGCGCATCCCGCAGGCGCTGGCGGGCGGTCGGGCGGACAGCAATATCCTGCAGGAGTTTGGACCCAAGATGGCGGCGCGGGATTATACGCCCACCGGACGGATCGACAACATGTTGAAGGATCTGGAAGCGGTCCAAGCCTTTGCCGGTGGACAGCGTCTGCCGCTGCCGCTCACCGGAGCGATCACGGAACTGCACCGGCTTTTCATTGCTGCGGGAATCGGTGCTGAGGATACAGCGGCAACGATGAAGTATTTCGAGGGATTCTGATGTATACACGCAGCGCAATATTTGAGGGGGAGATTCACCCCGGTAAAGAGGAAGAGTTCTACCAGGCGGTCACGGAGCGCCTGCTCCCGGCGTGGCGGCAGATGCTGCACGCCACGCACGTACGCCTCTATCGACCGGTCCGGCAGGACGAGGGCGCCGCCTCGGTTTTTCTGGTTCAGGAGATCGACTATCCCTCGCTGGAGGCAATCGACGAGGCGCTGTCCTCGCCACGGCGCGATGCGGCCGCCAAGGCGCACGCATCGGTGCGGCACCTCTATGAGGGAAAACACTACCACTACATCTTCCAGAAACTTCAGGAGGTATAATCATGCAATATCGAGAACTCAGAGACTTCGACGTGCCGGTTTCCGAATTGTGTTTTGGAACGATGCGCTACGCTGATACTGATGGAGCGGCCAACGAGAAAAGCGCCGCCGGCGCGCGGGCGCTGGAGACGGCTATCGACCGTGGGGTCAACTTCATCCATTCCAGCCACGAGTACGGTACGCGCTGGCTCACCGGGTCTGTAACCAAAGAGCACCCCCGCCGAAGCGATCTGCACCATATCATCAAGGTGAATACCCCGGACTGGGGCGAGCCGCGTTTCAGCCGGGAATCCTTTCGCCGGCAGATCGAGAACGCCCTGCGCGAGTTATGCACAGACCGCATAGCGGTGGTGCAGCATCTGCAACGGGGGGTAACGCGTAAGGAGATCATGGCCCCCTCCGGCGATGAGCACCGGCTGGCGCAGTTCGATGAGGTGACTGCGGAGCTCGCAGAGATAACGGAAAAGCTGCGTGCCGAGGGCAAGGTCGCCGCGGTGATGTCCTTTCCGTACACAGCGGCTTACGCCCGGCGCGCGGTTGAGGCTGACGTGTATTCCGGTCTAGTGGCGTACTTCAATCCGCTAGAGACGGAGATATACGAGTTCTTTCCGCGCCTGCGTAATCAAAACAAGGACTTTATCGCGATCCGGCCGCTGGCAGGCGGAATCCTGACGGACCGTCGTGTGGACCGGGCTGCTCTGCCCGCCGACGACCGGATGCAGGAATCGAAGATGGACGAGGCCTACCGACAGCTGGAGGCGCTCAAGCCGGTGCTGACGCCGGGGAGTCTGACCTGGGAACAGTATGCCTTCCGGTTTTCGCTGGCCGACCCGATCGTCAAGAGCACCGTGCTGGGAATCAATACGGTGGATCATCTGGCGACCGCCGGCGCCGAGGAAAGCGTGCCTTTAGCGCTGGTCGAAAAAGCCTGGGAAATCAATCGACATTGTGATGAACGGTGAACGGCGTCCGCTATCAATTTCCAAAAGTTTTAGTTGACAGGTGAAGAATTCGGGGATACGGTAATAATGTAATGACATACGGACTTATTGCCGTATAAATAATCTTACACGTACTATCAAGGAGGTAGATACGATGAAAACGAGTTTCTATTTGAGTCTAGCTGTGGTGCTGTTGCTGGCGGCGCCTGCCGTTTTTTCCGGTGGATCCGCCGAGGAGGCTGTCACTGACGGTGAACTGCCGAGGATCGAGGCGCAGATCGCACACTCATCCAACCCCGGTGGTATCGCCGGAGCCCAGGCGTTCCGCGACTACATCCTGGACGCGACCGACGGTCGATTTCAGGTGAATGCGATCGATTATCAGGCGCTGGGCAGTGTCCGCGAAGTTACCGACCAGGTACGGCTCGGGGAGATGGAGTTTACATCCGTGGGTACCGTTGGCCTGGCTCATGTCTGGCCCGATCTGCAGATGGTCAACCTGCCGTTTCTTTTTCCCAACCGGGACGTATTCTGGTCGCTCGTGCAGGACGACGAGTATGTGAGGTTCATCCGGGACAACGTCCACGCCTCATCCCGGCAGACCATTGAGTATTTCGGTGCCGCCGAGAACTCCGTTCGACATCTGTACGTCAATGAGGAGATTCGCGTGCCTGACGATCTGACTCGACATAACATTCAGATCCGGGTGCAGGAGTCCCCGATCATGCAGGCGGTCTGGAGCGGACTCGGTGCCGGTGAGGTAGTCGCCATGAGCGGTAGTGAGCGCAACGCGGCGGTACAGGCCGGAACGCTCGATGCGATCGAGGGCAGCTTTGGTGGTGCCTGGGCCGGAGGTAACCTCGCGGTTCTCGGTCATGCGACCTTGACCGGACATGTGTACGACTACATGCACTACTTTGCCAATGCAGACTTTTTTGCATCGCTGCCGGAGCAATACCAGCAGGTTGTGCGGGAAGCAGTTGCGGTTGCGATCGACGCGCACAATGAGGCAGCGTTCGAGAGCGAGCGTGTATCGATCGTAGCGGCGGAAGAAGCGGGCGTATGGGTGTATGAGCCGAACGCGCGGGAGATGCGCCAGTGGCAGGATCGAGCGATCCCCGCGGGTGAACAGTTTATTCAGGGGCAGGTTTCCCAGACGTTTATCGACCTGACCTACGAGACGGTCGAGCGTCTTTCACGGTAACCTGTCGGGTATCCAAGAATACTCTTTTCCGCCCCTCGGACATGCGTCTGAGGGGCGGCATTTCTGTGGTTAGCTACGCAATACAGGGAGATCCATGATGGTCATTGTTGTGATGTTTCTCGTCCTCTTTGGACTCGTCGTGCTGGGACTGCCTGTGTTCGGCGCGATGGGCCTGTCCGCTATGGTCCACTATTTTGACCTGGGGCGGGACTCGGTCATGCAGATCCTGGCCCAGCGGACATTCTCCGGTCTGACCGGTTTTACGTTCCTCGCGGTTCCCATGTTTCTGCTTACCGGTGAACTGATGGGGCGGGGAGGACTCACGGACCGGCTCATTGATCTGGCACGGACAACGGTGGGGCACCTGACCGCGGGTCTCGCGCAAGTCAATGTGCTTTCCAGTGTTTTCTTCGCGTCCATCTCCGGGTCCGGACAGGCGGACGTCGCGGCGATGGGGTCGTTTTTTATTCCGGCGATGAAGAAAGAGGGGTATCCTGCGGGTTTTGCCGCGGCTCTTACGGCGGTATCGGCTACCTTGTCGCCGATCATTCCGCCGGGAGTGATTATGATTGTCTACGGCGCAACCTTCGGCGTACCGATCTCGGCGATGTTTGCCGCCGGATTGACGATCGGATTGCTGCTGGCATTGGTGTACGGCGGCATGACCTACTTCATGTGCCGCAAGATGGGGATCCCCCTCCATCCCAAAGCGACGTTTCAGGAGCGCATCGCGGCGATGCGAAGAGCGACACTGGCGATGGGGCTTCCGGTGATTGTACTTGGCGGTATCGTGGGCGGTATTGTGACCGCCACGGAAGGTGCCGCGATCGCGGTGGCGTACTCGCTGTTCCTCACGATGGTAGTTTATCGAACGGTGAAGGTCAAAGACCTGATCGGCATTCTGCGGGACAGTGCCAGGACGTCCGCAGCGATTCTGATTCTCGCCGGCGTGGCGATCTCCTTCGCCTACGTTGTAGCCCGTCGCAACATCCCGGCAATCGTCGCCAACGGGTTGTTGAGTGTCACGGACAATAAATTCGCGATCGTCATGATGGTGTTGGTGGCGCTGTTTGTGGCGGGTATGTTTATCGGTCGTACCGCTAACGTTCTGATGTTTGGCCCGATCCTGGTGCCGGTCTTTGTTACACAATTGGGATTCAGTCCGGTGCATACTGGTATGATTCTGATCATGGTGCTCGGTATCGGCCACATGACACCGCCGGTGGGTGGCACGTTGCTTACCGCGGCGCTGGTGGGGAAGGTGGATCTGGTCGAGGAAATACATTACGTATGGCCCTTCGTTATTCAGGAGTTCATCGTGACCGTCATCGTTGTGTTGATCCCGCTGATCAGTGAAGGCTTGCCGCGATTGTTGAACTTGGGGGGCTTAGTATGAGAAAGGGTATACTGAGACTTCTGGAAGAATATGATCGGTACACCGGACATCTCGACCGGGGTGTGCAGTTCATCATAGCTGCCGGTATGTTGATCATGTTCGGATTGCTTCTCTTGTCGGTATTGAGCCGATACGTGATCAATCGGCCGTTTTTCTGGTTGGCCGAAGGGGCTGGATACCTTATGGCGCTGGTAGGAGTCTGGGGCAGCAGCAGCTGTTTGCGACACGCCGGGCACATGCAGGTGAACTATCTGCAGGACAAGTTCCGTAAGCGGGGCGCGCGGACCGCGACGCTCGTCAGCCCGATCTTTGTGATCATTACCAACGGGTTGCTGATCTTCTATTGCTATTTCCTGATCACCGCCGGGTATCGCTTTGCCGAGTTCGGCCGCTTTGAACACAGCGCCAGCGGATTCTTTATCGTTTTCTGGCCGCGCTTGATTTTGCCGAGCGGGTTCCTGCTGATCGGTTTGCAATCACTCAACCTCATCGGTGACGCGATCCGCAGGCTGATGTGTGAGCCGGAGAGCTCGCCCACGTAGGCTGAGGGCGGCGCCGCTACTGCCCGTTCGTACTCGAAGCATGCTGCATATCCGAGGCACGCAGCTCGAAGGTAAACCGGCTGTAGTCACCGCGATACCAGGCGATGGAAAACTCGATCGGCGTGTTGTCCTGCGTAAAGTACAGGGATTCTACGTACTGCCCCGGACGACCCGGTTTGATGTCCAGCAATGGTGCCTCCGTTACCGGTACGGCCACGGCCTCAAAGGACCGCCGCGCCCGCACAAGCTCGAGGTTGTAGGTGTTGATGAGTAGCGAATGTAAACCGACCCGTCCGAAGTCGTGGCTGTCGAATCCGGGAACGCGCGCAGCAGTGAGAAAGGAGTTGACCACCATGATCGGTTTGCCGTCGGCGGAGCGCAGACGACGAAGGAAAAAGACTGGGTCTCCCGCTGCGATCTGGAGTTTATCCGCGATCGCGTCGTCCGCCGCTGTGGTGGACAAAGCGAGGACTCGGGTGCTCGGCCTCCGCCCGGTATCGATCATCTCCTGGTTGAAGCTTTGCATTGCCAACAGAAAATCCCGCGAAACTTTGGGTTTGGTGACGAAGGTTCCTTTACCCTTGCTGCGGGTGAGGTACCCCTCCGTGACCAGCTCCGTGATCGCCTGACGTACGGTTGGACGGCTGACCTCAAAATGGTCGCACAGCTCCGTTTCCGTGGGGATTGCGTCACCGATACGGCAGCTCTTGATGTGTTCGTGCAGGTGCAGTTTGAGCTGATAATACAACGGTACGGGGATGCCTTTGTCGATGCTCTTCTCTTTCAGGCTCATGCATATCCCTCCGGGCAACAAGACCGCCATGAATGATGACTCGTAAATGGCACCACAAACATAGCACGAAAGACCCGTGTTGTTAAGCAAAACTTAATGATGTTATTATGTACTGTCATTCACGGAGGAGATAGAATGAAAACCATACGTTGGGGCATTATCGGATGTGGTGATGTTACGGAGAAAAAGAGTGGCCCGGGCTTTCAGAAGGCCCAGGGGTCGGAGCTGGTGGCGGTGATGCGACGCAACGCTGAGCTGGCCAAAGACTACGCGCGGCGCCATAAGGTACCGCGCTGGTACGACAACGCGGATAAACTGATAAACGATCCCGACGTTGATGCGATCTATATCGCCACCCCACCCACAACGCACGTGGATTACATAAAGCGAGTGGCCCGGGCGGGCAAACCGATCTACGCGGAGAAACCTATGGGTGTCGGTTATGCCGAGAGCCGTGAGGCCGTAGAGGCGTGTCGCGCTGCGGGCATTCCGCTGCACGTGGCGTACTACCGCCGTGGTATGGAGAAATACCGTGCGATCCGCGAGCTGATCAGCGAGGGGCGGATCGGGGCGGTACGCTACGTACACGTAGCGATTCACGGCCCGGCGTCGGGACCGGACCAGAACGGGGTGCTGCCCTGGCGTGTACGGCCTGAGTTGTCCGGTGGAGGGCTGCTTCTGGACGTCGGGTCCCACGGACTGGATCTGCTGGACTTCTGCCTTGGGCCGATCCGGGATGTCGAAGGATTTGCCGACAATCAGGCGGGAAACTACCAGGTTGAGGACATGGTATCCGGCGCGTGGGTTTTTGCATCCGGCGTGCACGGTAGCGGTAACTGGTGTTTCTCTGCGGATCGCGAAGACGATCGGATCCTGATCGTAGGCGACCGGGGGCGAATGGAGTTTTCGGTGCTGGACGTGGCCGGTCCGGTGGTGATCTCCACTTCGAAGAACGAAGAAGCGCTCACCTTTGACGCGCCGGAGCACGTGCAACAGCCGCTGATTCAGCTCGTCACCAGTGATCTGCTGGGCACCGGTGAGAGCCCCAGTACCGGCGAGAGCGCATTGCGCACGGATCGGGTGCTGGAGTTGCTTCGTTCGAAATTCGACCAGAAAGAATGAAAAGTCGTTGGCACCCACAGACCCCGAAACAACCCAAAGGAAACAAGGAGCAGTGCAGTTATGATTATGGACAATTTGTACACCACCCTGGCGGATTACGGAAGCATCAGCCCCAAGGTCGCCCGGGCGATCGAGTGGTTGAAGAGTAATGATATCAAGGCCCTGGAACCCGGGCAGACGATTACCGTCGACGGTGACCGGATCAGCGCGCAGATTCAAGCGTACGATTCTATCGCTGCGGAGGAGACCAGGTTTGAAGCGCATCGACGGTATATCGATATTCAAATCGTACTCAGCGGCAGCGAGACGATTTACTGGGCACCACTGGCGCGTACACCGAAGATAAGAACAGCGTATAACTACGATAACGATGTCGTCTTCTTTGAGGATCCGGAGGTTTCCGTTGCGCTGCGACTGGACGCAGGTGATTTCGCGATCTTCTTTCCCTCGGACGCACACAAGCCCCGCTGTATCGCAAATAAACGCGAGAAAATCGCCAAGATCGTTGTGAAGGTCGCGACGTAAGCGCGGAATTTGACAAAAGACCAGAATGGGCGTAGTATACGACAGTATGTAATGACATTATGATAAAGGCGGGCCGGAGATGAATTTGACATATGACCAGATCAAGGATGAGATGAAGCGAGTGCTGGTGAAGCACGGCATGGACGCGACTGCCGCGGAGCAGTCCGCGGCGCTATTTGCGGACAACACCGTCGACGGTGTTGCATCTCACGGCGTCAACCGGTTTCCCCGGGTGATCAGCTACATGGAGAAAGGGTATATCGACCCCAAGGCGAAACCCACCAAGGTGGCATCTCTGGGTGCGCTGGAGAAATGGGACGGGAACCTGGGAATGGGCAACCTCAACGCCAGGCGGTGTATGGATCGCGCCATGGAGCTGGCGTCGCAGTACGGTATCGGCGCGATTGCCTTGCGCAATACCAACCACTGGATGCGCGGTGGTGCCTACGGCTGGCAGGCAGTCAACGCGGGGTACGCCGGGATGTGTTGGACCAACACCCAGCCCAACATGCCGGCCTGGGGCGCCAAGGATCGACGGATCGGGAATAATCCCTTCATAATTGCTTTGCCGCGCAAGGGCGGTTCCATCGTGGTGGATGCCGCCATGGCGCAGTACTCATACGGCAAGATTGAAGCGACACAAATGGCCGGTAAGCAGTTGCCTTTCCCCGGTGGATACAATGAGAAGGGAGAGCTCACCACAGACCCCGGCGAGATCATGAAAAACTGGCGGGTGCTTCCGATCGGGTACTGGAAAGGCTCCGGGTTCTCGATCGTGCTGGACCTGTTGGCCGCGACGCTGGCGGAAGGTAATTCTACCTGCGACGTGGGCAAGCTAGGCGGCGATGAGTACGCGCTTTCCCAGATGTTTATCGCGATCGACATCAAGCGGGCCACCAGCGAGGAATACGCAGAGAAACTGATGGGCGACACGATCGCCGATATCAAGGCCTCGGTTCCCGTCTCGGAGCACATGAAAATCATGTACCCGGGAGAGCCGGAGATGGTTACCCGTCGGAACAACCTGGAGAACGGGATCGAAGTGGAAGACTCAGTGTGGCAAACGATTCTCAAGCTCTAGGCGAGCCGTAAGCAAGTTGGGAAGAGAATAAGGAACAATGATGCAAGAACAGAGGAGAATCGCCCTTGTAACCGGCGCGGCCGGTACGATGGGGCAATCAGCGGCACAAGGATTGATCGCCGACGGGCACCAGGTCGTGCTGGCGGATATCGACAAAGACGCCGTAAGCGCTGTGGCGCGTGAACTGGGCGTGGACAGCTACCCGATCGCCTTTGATATCAGTGACTACCAGGCATGTAAAGGCGCGGTCGAAAAGATCACGGCTGATGTGGGTCCTGTAGAAATCCTGGTGAACAACGCCGGGATTCTCTCCAACAATAAAGCTGCCGAGACGACTCCGGAGGAGTGGCACAAGGTCATGGCGGTCAACCTGGACGGTGCGTTCTACCTGACGCAGATGTGCCTGCCGGCAATGCGCAAGGCAAAGTGGGGACGTATCATCAACGTCTGTTCTTTTGCCGCCAAGTCCGGTGGGATCACCGCCGGAACCGCCTATTCGGTCTCCAAGGCAGCGATGATCGGTCTGACCTTCTCGATCGCAGCTGAGACGCTGCGGGACGGCATTACCGTAAATGGGATCGCTCCGGCCTACGTTCGTACACCAATGGTGGAAAAACAACTCACGGCGCAACAGCAGGCGGAAGTGATGGCAAAGATCCCCGTGGGGCGCTACTGCGAACCGGAGGAGTTCGGCCATGTGGTCAAGTTTCTCGCCTCGCCCTTGTCGGGTTTTATCACCGGTGAGATCATCGACCAGAACGGCGGATTTCAGTTCGATTAAGGACTGAACACCGTCAGGAGCAATGGAACGGTGGCTATCGAAACAACCGTACCGGATGCGCCGTAGCGTAATCGGGATATGACGAACCCGCGCGCGAGGGCAACCGCCGCGGCTGGGGCAGCAGCCTCTGGAGCGAGGCAGAGATACGCGGCTCGATGCCGGCGTGGCTTAGCGTGATGAGCCCGAAATGAGCCGCTGAAAGGCGCGGCGCCCCCGGACAATGTCAGTGCCGGCGCGACAAGAGTATGTCAACGGCCAGGCCAAACATCGACATGCGGCGCAGCTCAACGGTGCGTAGTCCGGCCTCTTCCAGGCATTGCCGGGCGGGTATCGGGCGGCAATCAAGCCGGCGCGGGAAGCGGTCGTGGAGCCACTCGTATAGCCTGGTCATCGGATGATCCGCAGATCTGCGCGACATCGCTACAACGCATATTCTGCCCTGCGGACGCAGGACGCGGCGGCATTCAGCCAGGACTATCGGGATCTCCGGGGTGTCAAACAGCTCCAGGGTAAAGCTCATGAACAGCGCGTCAAAACAGCAATTGGAATAGGGCAGCTGCACCGCATCGCCTTGCTGCAGAACTACCCGGTTGGCCAGGCAGGCGTGCTGCAACTTTGCGCGCGAGACCTCGAGCATTCCCTGAGAAATGTCGATCCCGTGTAGCACCCCCGCAGGGCCAACCGCCTCCGCCAGCGTTTGCAGCGCCTCGCCGGTGCCAAAGCCAACTTCCAGAACGCATTCTCCCGCCTCAGCCGCCAGCATGTGCAGGCCGGCGTTGCGGTAGCGCCGTTCAACGCTGCCCGCGAGCACGTCATAGCAGCGGCTCAGACCATCGTAGTTGATCCGCGCCTGCTCGTGTGTGCGGTTGACCCGCCGTAGCGGACGTTCGTCCCGTGCCATCTTACCGCCTCGGCCAGTTCAAGACTGTGGCGCAGCCACCGGGTTGGGTAGGCCTAATCGAGCACCTCGACCCCGCGATCTCTCAGGTAGGTCTTGAGCTCCGCGATAGAGATGATGTTGAAATGAAACACCGAGGCTGCCAGCAGGATTGTGGCTCCGGCTGCCGCGGCCTGGTAGAAGTGCTCCATTGTGCCGGCCCCGCCGGATGCTACAACATCGGCGGAGGTGGCCGCCTTGATGCTGCGGATAAGCGGCAGATCGTAGCCCGTCCTTACCCCGTCGCTGCTCTTGCTGGTGGGCAGGATGGTTGCCGCTCCGTAACCGTCTATCCGCTTTGCCCATTCAACGGCATCAACCCCGGTGGCGGTGCGTCCGCCGTCGATGAAGACCTCGTATCCGGAGGCTAGGGCCGGATTGGGTGCTGCGTCTATCGCTACGGTCACTCGATCCGCGCCGAACTCTTCGATCATCTCTTTGATCACTTCAGGTTTGCGAAACGCGGCGCTGCTGGTGGATATCCTGTCGGCGCCTGCCTGCAGCACGGCGGCGGCGGAACGGCAGTCGCTGATACCTCCGCCCACGGTAAACGGAACCGTGATTGCCGCGGCGGTCTTGCGGACCACATCGAGCATGGTCTGGCGGCCCTCCACGGTGGCGGTGATGTCCAGCAGGGCGATCTCGTCGGCACCGGCCTGACAGTACGCTCTGCTGCATTCCACCGGATCACCGGCGTCCTTGATATCGACAAACCGGACACCCTTGACCACGCGCCCGTTCTGCATGTCGAGGCAGGGCATGATTCTGACCGTCTTTTTTCTCACAATCAGTCAGCATAGAAGATTCCACCGCTGATGGCAAGCAAGCGCTGCTACTGTGCTACACTGGAGGGATGGAATCCTTACCCGGTGACGAACAGCTGACGGTAGACTCACTATCCGACGGCATCGCCCGCGTTGAAGTGGCCGGCGGGACGCTTGAGATTCCCGCGAACTGGCTGCCAGGCGATGCCGCAGAAGGTGATGTCCTGAGCTTCCGGACGGTCCGCAACAAAGACAGCTCGAGTCTGCAGCTGACCCTCGATCCGCAGGCTACGAAACAGGCGCGCAATCGAATCAACAGCAAGCTCGATCAACTGAGGCAGCGGGGCGGCGGGTGAGACGGCTCTGCTGGCTGATCGCGCTATTACTCCTGTCGGCCGCGGTGATGTGCGCCGCGCAGCTGGAGGTTCACTTTGTCGATGTCGGCCAGGGCGATGCAATAGTGCTGCGTACCGCCGACGCGCTGGTTGTGGTGGACGCCGGTCAGCACGATGAGCTCGCCGCCTATCTGGTGCAGATCGGCGTAGACGCCGTCGACCTTGCGATAGCCACCCACGGCCACGCCGATCACATCGGCGGTTTTGAGGCTGTCTTCCAGCGCTTCCCGGTGCGGCAGGTCTGGTACAACGGGCAGACGCACACCACGCGCACCTTTGAGCGCTTCATCGACGCCGTGCTGGCCTCTGATGCAGACTACCGGGAGCCGGGTAGAGGCGAGCAGGCGCTGTTCTCCGAGCTGTCGATCACCGTGCTGCACCCGCGCGCTTCGGCCGCGGATTACGACGGTCACCTGCACGATATGAACATCGTGGTGCGCGCCGAGTACGGAGACTTCTCGGTGCTGCTCACCGGCGACGCCGAGGCTGAGATCGAGCACCAACTCATCGCCGCCGGAGCCGAGCTCGGCTCAACGGTGCTGAAGCTCGGCCACCACGGGTCGCGCACCTCATCCTCGGCGGCCTTCCTGCAGGCGGTCAGCCCCGAAGTGGTGGTCTACCAGGCCGGCATCGACAACCGCTACGGCCACCCGCACCCGGAGGTACCGCTGCGCGTACAGCGGCTGCTGAACGCTGATATCTACGGTACCGATGTGCATGGAAGCGTAGTTATCACCACCGATGGGCTGGACTACCGGGTCTCAACTGCCACAGCTTCGGGCGCGATTGTTGCCGCGTGCATCGATATCAACAACGCCCCGCTGGAAGAACTGACGCGGATCGTGCACATCGGTCCCGAGCGCGCTCGCCGGCTGATTGAGCTCAGACCGTTTGACTCCTCCTCCGCCCTGCGCCGCATCCACGGCATCGGCGCAGCGCGCTTGAACGACATCCTGCAGCAGGGACTGGTCTGCCCGATCGAGTGAGCCGCCGGCGCGCTGCGTGCTCGGCGTCCTGCGTGGTGATCGGTGCTCAATGTACGGCGATCGTCTTTCAGCTGATCCCTCTTATCGGCCAGCGGTGATCGATGCATCGTCGGGATTCACTTTGTTCAGCGCGTTCATGTACCCCATGGCAAACGCCATGCCGGCGTGCCAGGGTGCGTCGCAGCTCATCTGCGGTGTGTGGTCGGGAATCACGACGCCGTCGTAGCGCAGCCGTTTCAGCAGCCCAACGACTCGAGCCATGTCCAGATTACCCTCGTCGAGGAAGACTTCGCGATAGTGCGGCGCTTTTCCGATCACGTTGCGGAAATGGATGTATGCAACCCTCCCTTGCGCCACGTATCGCTCGATGGTCTGGTAGATGTCCCCGTCCGGCATCTCCATCAGCGTTCCCAGGCAGAACTCCAACGCGTTGGCCTCGGACGGATTGAGGTCGATGAGACGCTGATAGAGGTCGTGCCGGTACACCAGCCGGGGTTGACGACGCACCCGCTCTGCCGGTGGATCGTCCGGATGGGCCGCCAGGCGCACGCCCGCCTCTTCCGCCACCGGCAGGAGCTGGTTCAGAAAGAACGCCAGTCGACTCCACAGCTCGTCGTGACTGATTTCCGGCAGAACCCCTGCGGGCGCGTGTTGGTTGTATACCATGTTCCAGACCATGCCGTTTGGAATGGGAGTGTCGTCTACGCCGTCCATTCCCACCGACAGCGCCTCACCCCGCGCAAAGTTCCCGAGGATGCGCCCCGCCACACCGGCGATGCTGAAGTTGTAGCCAATGATACGGATTCCGGCACGGCCTGCGTCGCGAATGATCCGCTTCAGCCGTTCAATCTGCTCCATCTTCCTGGGGCCATCGAGCAACACGTCGTGCCAGTCAGCCGGGTCAAAGTTCTCGATTGCCTCGAACGTTAAGCCGTGAGCGGCCATGGCATCACGGATTGCCACAAGGGAGTCGTAACTCCACAAGTCGCGGGTTGCTCCGGCAACCCCCCATCCCCCGTGGCCACCGATTGGTTGGCTGTCAGAATCAGTATGGCCGCTACCCTGATGGAAATAGTCCACCAGGTGTACCACCGCGTGTGTTGCGCCACACTGCCGGGCAAACCGGTAGTGCTCGTCTTTCAACATGTGAGCGTAGAATCCAAAGCCAAGCTTCATGATTGCTCCTTCGGCCGGTACCATCCGGCCTTTCACAGATGCCGATACAGCAAGACCCGGCGGAGACCCCACCGCGATTGTATCACACAGAATAGTAAAATTGTCCATGTATTGGTAAAAAAATCTATTTCCTTTCGCCACGATAGGGGGGTAGAATCAAATACTAATCACTAAGGAGGATTACTATGAAGAAATTT
>SKLB01000177.1 GCA_007123465.1 Spirochaetales bacterium | reverse complement strand
GTGTCATGGCTATCCGCCTTCCTGACCGTGACTCTCAACCGATTGTACCGCAGTCGCACCTGTTTCGGTGCGGCTTTGTTGATCGGTTGGCTTATCGGTAGTTCTCCCCGTGCTTGGAAAAGCGAGCAGTTCACGTACATCAAGATCGGACAGTGTTTCGCGCTCCACCAACGCCTCGGCCAGAGATATCAGCTTTTCGCGCTGGTGCTGCAGGATTTCACGGGTCTCCTCGAGGCAGCTGGTAAGTATTCTGCCGACTTCCTGGTCGATAGCCTGAGCCGTGTGCTCGGAGTAGTCCGTGTGACGAGCTATCTCCTTGCCAAGGAAGATCGGTTGGTCTTCCTGTCCAAAAGCGATAGGCCCGATCTGGCTCATGCCCCAGTCGGTTACCATGCGCCGAGCCAGCTCAGTGGCCTGCTTCAAGTCGTTCTGAGTTCCTGTGGTGGTCTCGTCGTAGAACATCTCTTCGGCAACATAGCCCCCGTAGGCGATCTTGACACGATCCAGCAGCCATCCCTTGCCGCGACTGTAGCTATCCTTTTCCGGCAGCGACATTGCAACCCCCAGTGCGCGTCCGCGCGGGACCACCGTTACCTTGTGCAGCGGATCAGCAAATCGACAGTAGTAGTGCATCAGAGCGTGGCCGCTCTCGTGAAAGGCGGTCTTGCGCTTCTCTTCGAGCGAAAGTATCTTGGACTTGCGCGCCACGCCCATCAGCGCCTTGTCGCGCGCCTCTTCGAAATCCTCCATCTCCACGAGATCCCTGTTTTTGCGAGCCGCATACAGCGCCGCTTCGTTCACCAGGTTTGCAAGGTCGGCACCCGAACTGCCCGGCGTAGCCCGGGCAATGCGATTGACGTCTACCGAGCTGGATATCGGAATCTTGTGAATGTGTATCTTCAGGATCTCTTCTCGCTCTTCGAGGTCCGGCATGTCAACCACAACCTGCCGGTCGAAGCGTCCCGGCCGCAACAGCGCGGGATCCAGCACATCCGGGCGGTTGGTGGCAGCCAGCATGATAACCCCGTCTTTTGTATCAAATCCGTCCATCTCCACCAGCATCTGGTTGAGCGTTTGCTCGCGTTCATCGTGTCCACCACCGTAACCGGCGCCACGCGTGCGCCCGACCGCGTCGAGCTCATCGATAAATATGATACACGGAGCGCTGCGTCTGCCCTGCTCGAAAAGGTCACGCACACGACTGGCCCCCACCCCGACAAACATCTCAACGAAGTCCGATCCGGACATGTGAAAAAAGTTTACATCAGCTTCTCCGGCGCACGCCTTGGCCAACAGGGTTTTGCCGGTACCCGGCATGCCGACCAGCAGAACCCCCTTGGGAATCTTGGCACCGATCTTGGCGAACTTGGCCGGGTTCTTGAGAAACTCAACCACCTCCTGCAACTCGTATTTGGCCTCTTTCTGTCCGGCGACATCGGCAAAATTGGTCTTCTTGCCTTCCTCGTTGAATTTTTTGGCTCTGCTCTTGCCGAATGAGAACGCCTTATTCCCGCTGCCCTGCATCTGTCGAAACATAAACCAGACGAACAGGAAAATGATCACCCAGGGTAAGAACTCCAACACTACACGCAACGGTGAGACCGGGCGCGGTGAGCCGGAGAAGCGCACTCCTTGCTCACGAAGCTGCACCATGAGCTCCGCGTCAAAGTAAGGAATGTTGGTAGTGAACTGCTGCGATTCGCCGCTTCGCCGGGTGAGCGTGCCCTGAATCTCGTACTGGTCGAGGATCTTGACCGACTCGATCTCGCCTGCACTGAGGTAACCAAGAAACTGGGAGTACGGGATCGCTTGTCCCGCTGATCGCGTGTCGGTGAACAGCAGCAGCATGAACATGCCGAGAATGAAAAAAAGAAACAGCACGGCCAAACGATTGTTACGCCAACTCGACCGCTGCGGCTCGTTTCGCCTGTTCTTGTTGCCGTCTCCGTTATTGCTATGCGAATTTCTCAAAGAATCTGTCCCCTTTCCATTCTACACGGGTGACCGCTGCGGTAGGTCGATCCAGAGGCTCGACCCCGATGCGGAATAGATTGGCTCTCGTTCGGTCGGGCACAAGCACCGCCGCCACACCGGCGGTATCCTCAACCACGGCCACCGCGGAGCGGCAATCGTGCCGCAACTCGTACTCATTGAATACCTTCTTGAGTGATTTTTGCCCCACTTGCAGCTCAATTGTATCGCCGGGACGGCGCGAACGGACAAGTACCGGCGGCAGCAGCTCCGAGGTGCGCAGAATAACCGAACTCGAACCGCACTCTACCACAACCGAAGACGTCACCCCACCTGCAGCTTGAACAGCGCATGCTACAAGATATCCCTTTTTGGTGTAACGGACAACATCGGCCGCGATGCACACCCGATTGTCGTCCAACCACACCTGCAAGCCGTGTCCCCGCAGCACCATCGCCGTGGCAGCAGAGGCGTCCCACGGCAATTCAGCGGCGGCAAGCGGTTCAAAGAAACGCGCAGGTACCGACGTTGTTTTGCGGTAGATTCCACGCGTGCGCATCAGCTCCAGCGCCTGGTAGAGCGCCACCCGGCGCAGCGCCACCGGTTGAGTAAAAAAATCGGCAGCAGCGGTCGATAACTCATCGTTGTCGACGTGCCACGCCACCAGTCGACGCGCCAGGGTTTCCAGCGCCTGCTGGCTCTCGCCAATCTTGACCGCCGATCTGCTGATGAGTCCGCTTATCCCGCGGTCAAACGCGTAGAGTGTCGGCATGATCGAATGGCGTACCGCGTTTCGTTGGTAATCGGCGGCATCGTTGCTACGATCCTCGACCCAGTCAAGACCGCTGCTAACGCAGAACCGGCGCAGTGAAGCACGCGGCAGACCTAGTACCGGGCGTACAACGGTGTAGCGCAGCGCGCCACTGTCGTCGCAGACCGGGCGCAGCGCGGGTATTCCAGCGAGGCCGCGCGGTCCCGAACCGCGCATCAGGCGCATCAGCACCGTCTCAGCCTGGTCGTCAGCGTGATGTCCGGTTGCCACGTAGCGCGCGCCCACCCTGAGCGCAGTGCGGTACAGAAACCGGTAACGTACATCTCGTGCAGCAGCTTCGAGCCCGATCCCACGCCGAGCCGCGTCGCTTCTCAACTGGCCCGGCTGCAGTTCTTCTACGTGCAAACCGACACCCAGCGACAGCGATATCTTCTCTACGGCGCTACGCTCGGCTTCGGCCGCAGCAGTGCCGCGTAGCGCGTGATCCAGATAAGCGAGGTGCAGCGTCCCGCCGTGCTCGCACAGCACCTCGTGCAGCAGGTACGCAAGCGCAGTGCTGTCACAGCCGCCCGAACACGCCACCAACCAGGTTGCGCCCAGGTCGAGCTGCTCTGTTGCGCAGAATTGGCGTACCTCGACAGCGGGGTTACTGTGATTAGCGGGAATCTGTTCCGCGTTGGTTGAACTCACTCATTACCTCTTCCAACGGGGAATCGAACAGACGCAGCACGGCGGCGGCAGCACGAGCGATTCCAGCCTCAAACCGCTGCTGTTCTGCACCCTCCGGCGCGCTCAAAACGTGGTCTACAACTTCTGCTCTGCTTGCAGGCCTGCCGATACCCACGTAGATACGCACAAAACGGTCTTCGCCGAGACTGTGACTGATGGAGTGCAGACCGCGGTGCCCGGCATTGGAGCCGCCTCGCTTGATTCTAACCGTACCGGGGGGCAGATCGATCTGGTCGCAGACAACCGCCATTTGCTCAGGCGATATCCGCAAGCGGCGCAGCAGCGCCGGCAAGACCTCGCCCGAGCGATTCATGTACCTCAGCGGCTTGACCAGCGCAATTGCGGCACTATCCGGATGTTTGCTCTGAGCCTGCTCATAACCGCGAAACAACCGCCGGCGCAAGCTCAGGCCGAGCTCTGCAGCAACCGCGTCGATGACCAGGAAACCAGCGTTGTGTCTGGTAAGACGGTACACCGGCCCGGGGTTGCCGAGGCCGACACATAGACGCAGCAGATGCTATTCCTCTTCGCCTTCCCCGGACTCTTCTTCCCCGGCGGCTCGTTCCGCGCCTTCTTCGCCGATCTCTTCTTCCTCTTCTTCTGGCTCGAGTACCTCGACGCGGGCATGCACAACTGAGGCGATCACCTGGTCAAGATGCGTCAGAATCCGCACCCCCTCGGGCTGCACAATATCGGATACGTGCACAGAGTCACCGATATCGAGCTCGCTGACGTCAATACTGAACTCTTCAGGAATGTCCTTTGGTAGACATTCGACTTCGATGTCATGCAGACTGACATCCAGAATTCCGCCTTCGCGTACGCCCTTGGGATTGCCGTGTACATGGACCTGAATATTGGTACGCAGCAGTTTGCCCGTTGCAACCTCGTAGAAATCGACGTGACGGATGGTGCCGCTCAACAGATCTTCATCCCAGTCCTTGACCAGAACGTCCACATCCCCGCCGGGCGTCTGGAGCGTGATGATCGTGCTCTCACTGATATGCTTGAACGTATTGGTGAAATCGTGGGCATCCACCGAAATCGTCAGGTTCTGTTCCTGTCCGTACACTACCGCGGGAATACGGCCGGACCGCCGAAGCCGACCTGTGGGTCCTTTCTTGCGCTCCGTTCGTGTCTCAGCCTTGACTGTCTTGTGTTCCATGACCTCTCCTCTTTACTACGGCAAAAGCTGGGACGGGAGGATTCGAACCTCCGAATGCCGGGATC
>SKLB01000132.1 GCA_007123465.1 Spirochaetales bacterium | reverse complement strand
CAGCGGCCAGTGATTCCTCTATGACTTTGACCTCGCGGGCGCCGGCCTTGTAGGCGCTCTCTTCTACCGCACGCCGTTCGACTTCGGTTATACACGAGGGAACTCCGATGACCATGCGCGGTTTGACGAACCAGCGCCGTTTGAGAACTTTGGAGATGAAGTAGCGGATCATCTTTTCGGTTGTCTCAAGATCTGCGATTACGCCGTCGCGTAACGGACGGATTGCGATGATGTCACCGGGAGTCTTCCACAGCATACGCCGAGCTTCTTCACCTACGGCAACCACTTTCTTGGTTCCACGCTCTACGGCAACCACGGAGGGCTCATTGATAACGATCCCACGACCCTTGATGTAAATGAGCGTGTTGCAGGTTCCAAGATCGACCCCAATATCATTCGAAAACGCGTTAAACAAGCGCCCTACCCCCATCTGTTTGTTTCTCCTACATAGTCATCAACGACGTCAGTTGCTGCGCAGGCTGCCGAGCGCCTGTTCGTGGCGTGGATCGATACGAACCGCTTCGCGCCACTGGAAGCGCGCGCGCTCGGCATCACCGCTCAACAGATGCGCACGACCGAGATAGTAGTGAGCATCGGCTGAACGCGGGTCGTTTTCCAGAACCGCGCGCAGCTGATCTGCGGCGGCCTCGTACTGTCCGGTTTCCACGTAGGCTCGGCCCAGGTTGTAGCGCGCGCGCTGAACCAAGTGGCTATCGTCAGAGACTTCAATAGCCTTCTGAAAGTAGCGACTGGCTTCAGCAAAACGCTCATGACGCATGTACGTGTCGGCCAGGCCGGCGTACAACAGATCACTTGGCTCTATGGCAATCGCCTTCTGATAACTCTCGACACTTTCCGCTTGCATATTGAGCCCGTCGTACGCCAGCGCCAGGTATTCGTAGTGGTCCTGCCCCTCAAAGCCCAATTCTATCGCACGATTCATGTGATACACGGTTGCATCGTAGTAAAATTCACCCAAGTGAAAATACGCCTTGGCCAGAACGTAGTGGACCTCGGCCTCAAGCGGAGGTTGCGGGATGAGCAAAGCCTTACGCAGCATCCTGATCGATGCATCGAGATCCTGCTGGCGCTGGTCTTCATCTATCTGCTGCATACCGCGGTAAAAATGGCTGAAGCCGGCGAACGCCAAGGGCGTGGCCTGCATCGGTGTCTGCTCCAGAAGCTGATTTGCGCGGACCACCACCTGCTGATAATCTCCGCTACGCCACAACTCGCTGAGCTCGCGCTGCGTGTTAACGTGCGACAGCAGGCCGAAGCCGTCAGTCGTGAAGTACACAACCGATACCAGAGCCGCCAGAGTTGCGATCGTTATGAGTGGAGCGAGCCATCTGTGCGGATGCGCTGCACCGCGCGATGACGAGGGCCGAAAACGGTTGCTCGGATAATCCATACCACCAACTGAGCGCCATTAGAATACAGTTCAATCAAAAAGTCAATCGGCAATGAAAGTACCGGTCGGTAGGATTTCGGTGTTTTGGTTACCAAAGTGAACGAACGGCAGGTCTGTAAGCCGGGTTCGGTCCAGAGAAACTCCCGCAGGAGCGTCTCCTGGGCTGTCATTTATCTGGACACAGCGTTGCCGCTGCGTTCCGCGCAGCCTACCCACGGACATTGAGCGAGCAACCCGTCCGCTGCTTGGCTTTGCTCCTGGCAAGGTTTGCCGCTGCACCGCGGGTTACCCCGCGGCCGGTGGGCTCTTACCCCACCATTTCACCCTTACCCCACCGAAGCGGGGCGGTATGGTTTCTGTGGCACTTTCTGTCTCCGCACGTCATGACAACGCGCCGAGCCCGGGTGTTACCCGGTGCCATGCTCTGTGGAGCCCGGACTTTCCTCACCGGCCATCTAAGGCGCGGTGCGACAACCCGACCTGCCGTTGATTCACTCTGACGCTCCCTGCGGCAGTCTAATGGCGTTACTGCTCTTCCTCTTCTTCCTCGTCCTCTTCGTCTTCTTCGTCAAGGTCATTGTCATCAAGATTGAGGCTGTCGCTGTCATCTTCCTCATCATCGTCGAAGTCTTCGCCGTCTTCTTCCTCTTCTTCTTCCTCTTCTTCGGTGTACGCTTCGGTGACGCTGTCGTCGTCCGCGTCGAGGGCGTCTTCTTCTTCAACTACATCGGCTTCGTCGTCGCTGCCGATTTCGAGCGGTTCCTCATCGAGTACATCTTCAAAGTCGAAAGCGTCATCGTTATCGCCGAACGCCTGGATGATGTCGGTCAAGCCTTCAGCCTCGGTATCTGAGAAGGAGCTCTCGTCGTCACCGAGATAGAATACGATCTTGCTGCAGTAGGGACAGAAGAGAATCTTGCTGCCATCGCGTACCTCGTTGACAAACTGGTTCGGCAGAATCATCTGGCAGCCGGTACAGACGCCCTTGCGCAGTGGTACAATGCCTTGCCCTTCCTTGCTGCGAATGATGCGCTCGAACTTGAACAGCAGCTCTTCGTCGAGCTCCGGTGTCAACTTCTTCTCTTGCTTCTCCAGCGAGGAGATCTGCGCCTGTTTGGCCTCGGTTTCGCTTTTGATCTTCTGCTGCTCCTGCTCGAGCTCCTCTTCCTGCTGCTTGATCAGGCTCTCGTCGCGCTCCAGCGTTTCGGCCATCTCCTGCAGAGCCTTGTCTTCCTTCTGCAGCTCTTTGCGCAGTGACTGTTCACGCTCGGTGGCATCGCGTATCTCTTTGTCGAGAGCCTCGTATTCGCGCTGGGTCTTGATCAGGTCCATCTGCGATTCATATTTTTCGCGCTCGCGCTCAGCCTGCTCCATCTGTTCGCGCAGGTCGCGGGCCCTGGATTTGATTTCGTCATACTGCGCGCTCTTGTCGATGTACGATTTCTTCATGCGGCTTACCAGTTCGGTCTTGGTGGACAGTGCTCTGGGAAGGTTCTTGATTTCGGCTTCGATGCGGAATTTCTCCGAGAGTATGTCCTGCAGCGATTTCAATCGGTCTATCACATCCTGAATCATGCAACGCTCCTAATGATCTAAGTAGTCTTTGAGACGACGGCTTCGCTTCGGATGGCGTAAGCGCCGCAGGGCCTTCGCTTCGATCTGTCGTATTCTTTCACGGGTAACATTGAAGTACAGACCAACTTCCTCGAGAGTCAGCGAGTAACCGTCTTCGAGTCCGAAACGCATCTTGAGCACTTCCTGTTCTCGTGCCGGCAGCGTTGACAGAACGCTGCGTAACTGTTCCTGAAGCAGCGTGAACGCAGTCTGATGTGCCGGGTTCTCAACGTCCTTGTCTTCGATGAAATCACCGAGGAGCGAGTCTTCCTCTTCGCCGATGGGGGTTTCCAGCGAGATCGGTTCGCGCGCAACGTTCTTGACCGACTTCACCCGGCCCACCGACCAACCGAGGCGGTCGGCGATTTCCTCGTCGTTGGGCTCACGCCCGAGTACCTGCATCAATTGGCGCGACTCGCGCACAACCTTATTGATCTGCTCGATCATATGCACCGGCACGCGGATGGTGCGCGCCTGGTCGGAGATTGAGCGCGTTATCGCCTGACGAATCCACCAGGTGGCATAGGTTGAGAACTTGTATCCTTTTCGATACTCGAACTTTTCAACCGCCTTTATCAGGCCGATGTTGCCCTCCTGCACCAGATCAAAAAAGTGCAGGCCGCGATTGGTATACTTTTTGGCGATGCTGACAACCAGCCGCAGATTGGCCTTGATCAGGCGGTCTTTGGCGTTCTGCATCATCGTCTTGCCGCGCGTGATCTCCTCGGACATCTCCAGCACGTCGTCGATATTGTTCTCAAAGCTGACTTCGAAGCTGCGCAGTTTCTTCTCGGTAATCTGGATCTGGCGGATCTTGTCTTTGATCTGGTCGGCGGTCAAACCGAGGTCCTCTTCGATCCGCTGGCGCTCCGAGGTTATCGCCAGGCCACGGCCGAGGCTGCGCAGTTCGCGCATATTGGATACCTTGAGCCGCTTCTCGATGCGCTCCTGTTCGCGCTGGTACTTCTGAATCTTGCGCGCCGCACCGATGAATTTTTCAGAGAACAACAGGATCTCTTCCTGGTGGATCGGAATTTTTGCCAGGCGCTCGAGCATGGCCGTACGGGCCCTGACCAGCGACGCCTCGTTGAGAACATCGCCGCCCTTGGCAACGATCTTGTTCTTCTGCTCCATGTACTGCTTGAGGTCCGGATAGACCTCGCGCAGGCTTTCGCGATAGAATTGCGCCAGGCGCCTTCGCTCGGCCAGAAACTCGGAGATTTCCTTCTTGGAGAGGTTGAGCTCGCGCGGATCCTTACGCGAGAAGGCGCGTTGAGCCAGATTGAAGATCTCCGGGATCATCATGCCCGAGTTCTTGATGACCCCCTTGATGATGTTCTCGCCATCCTCCATCTTCTTGGAAAGCTCGACCTCCTTCTCAGCGGTCAGCAGGTTTTCCTTACCGATCTCGCGCAGGTAGAGGCGGATTGGGTCGTCAATCGCGGTCTCCTTCTCGGAGGCCACAACCTTCTTCTTCTTCTTCTCGGGCTTGGGGGCTTCGTCGTTGTCTTCGAGCGAGACATCTTCTTCTTCGAGTGTCACGTTGTGTTTTGCCAGGATTCCGATAACCTCTTCGATCTTCTCAGAGTTAACTACGGAATCCGGAAGAAAATCGTTCACTTCTTCGTAACTCACGCTGCTCTTGTTCTTAGCATAATCGATTAACCGCATCATTGCAGGATCAGTCT
>SKLB01000026.1 GCA_007123465.1 Spirochaetales bacterium | reverse complement strand
GGCACTACCACGGTGTGCGGAGGCCGCTGAGCAAGCTGTTCCCACAGCTCGAAGGCACACGACTGCAGCCCGAGGATGAAATAGGGATTCCAGAGGTGACTTGCGTAGTAGGAATCATGAGACGCCGCTATCGACGCCTCGGCGGCCTCCTGGCGCGTTCCAGCAACCCTGACCACCTCGGAGCCGTAGAGGCGCATCTGGATCAGTTTGCCCACCGGGGTATAGTCAGGGACGTAGATTCTACAGTTCAGCCCGGCGGCCGCGGCGTAGGCCGACATCGCCGCGCCGGCGTTGCCGGAAGAGTCCTCCACCAGGCTCTGTATACCAAGGCCCTTCACCAGCGAAACCAGCACGCTGGCTCCGCGATCCTTGAATGATGCCGATGGCTGCAGCGAGTCGAGCTTGAGCTGGACAGCAGAGCCGTTGATGTTCAATTTCAGCAGCGGTGTGCGCCCTTCCCCGAGCGATACCGGCTCACACTGCGGCGGAAGCGAATACGCTTCCCGATAGCGCCATATGCTTACCCCCCGCTGCGGCAGCTGCTGCGGATCAAACAGGCCGGTCGGCTCCACGTCGATGAAGCCGCCGCAGTCGCACCGGAACACCGGTCTGGTAACCGGTATTCGAGCACCGCACGAGGAACAGCAATAGTGCATGCCCGGAAGTATATGCCCGCTTGCCGGCGCGGTCAAGCACAGTTATCGGCAGAGCGCCGGCTCGGAAGCCTGCCCGGGTTTATCGTGCGGATGGATGAGTCTTTCGATGAGCCTTTGGAGGGTTTTGCCCCGTATATGGCGGCCCAAGATCCGCAATGAATCTATTGCTGGACACACATGCACTGCCGTGGATAAAATGTGCCTTGATGCAATGCCGCTGGAAACAGCGACTGCAATCATACCGCCAGAGCCTGCCGAACTCCTGGTTGACGGCGAAGGCTGGATGGATATGGTCCGAAATCGCAACCCTTATCGCCGAACGCTACTATCCCCTGCTACGGGATCTTCTTGACGAACTGCGCGACCACATAGACCGCATCGGCATCGTAATCTACCCCTGAACTATGGCAAGAGCTATATCGAACCCCAGGCTCTTGCGATACTCTACCGGGTATACCATCGGGTATAGCACTCAAGCTCATCGATAAATTCTTCATCGGTGCTTATTCGATAGCAACCAGGACGACAATCTTTCGCGGATTTTTTGCAGCTTCTCACGGCTCAGGAACCCGAGCTTGCCTTCAAGAATGTCTTCGCCAACTACGGCGAGTCGACTACTTCTGATTGGGCTGTGGAAACCGGAACACGACAAGGTCTCCGGGGCGTATCACGTTATCGGCTCTCGAATGTCGTTCTCACTGTAGAGTTCTGGCTCCTCTTCCATGCCACGCATTGCCGCATCCAGCGAGAACTCTGTGAAGTGCTTGTCGTCTTTTCGGGCCTTTCGGTGCTTCAGGAACTCGACCAGGCGGAGCACGCAGACCTGCTGAACTTTCTCGGTTGGCTATAGCGCCGGCTGCCAGTGAACGTACCAGCCGGTAGACGGTTGTGCGGTCTCGGAGACCGATGTGTGGTACTCCGAGGCGGTGCCCTCGGAATCCACCGACTGCACGGCAAACTCGTAGTGGCCGTAGCCGGCGGGCAGGGTGTCACTGTTGACCTCAAAGCTCAGTTCTTCTGTATCCGAGCTTCCAAGCTCACTCCACTCGATTGCACCCCGCTCGCGGTAGTAAAGGCGGTAGAACTGCACCTCTGAACCATTGGGGGCGTCCCACGCCAGCATGAACTCCGGTCCATATACATTCACCATAAGCGGTTCTATCGTACCGGAGCCACCACCGCCACCGGCAGGTGAATCGCTGGATGCAGAATCTTTCAGAGAATCCATCACCGTCAGAAACGGCATCATACAGCCGGAAAGCCCCGGCAGAACTATCAGCAGGGCAATGGCGCCAAGTAATGAAGCAACATGACTTTTTGAGATAAAACTGCGTAATCGCTTGTTCATCTCGGTCCTCCCTGGAATGCACCAGTACAGTGGTTCTCAGAGAGCAAGTTGCGGGCCAAGTATGAGAGGAAGGAAGAAGAGAATATAATTGCTTGAACAGAATGAAATTATAATCCCAGTTCAAAACGGCGCAGCGCGCCCGCCGATGCTGAACCGATTACACAATTGAGAGTGAATCTACACTACTGTTGTTCAGCGCCCGGCGTAATTGGCCTCGATCCAGTCCTTGTAGGCACCGCTGCGCACGCGCTCGACCCATTGAGTGTTGTCGCGGTACCAGGAGATGGTGGCGTCCAGGCCTGCATCAAAGGCGTGCCGGGGGCGCCAGCCGAGCTCTTGCTTGATCTTGCTGCAGTCAACCGCGTAGCGCTGGTCGTGGCCGGGACGGTCCTTGACAAAGCGGATCAGCCCGCGGAGCTGTTCGGCGGGCTCGCCCAGCAGTGCGGCTACCTTGTCGCAGATCGCGTGCACCAGGCGCAGGTTCTGCCATTCGTTCTCGCCGCCGATCAGGTAGGTCCGGCCGCTGCGGCCGCGCTGCAGGATGCGCCAGATGGCATCGGCGTGATCTTCCACGTAGAGCCAGTCGCGCACGTTGGTGCCCTGCCCGTAGACCGGCAGTTGCTTTCCTTCCAGAGCGTTCAGGATCATCAGCGGCACCATCTTCTCGGGGAACTGATACGGTCCGTAGTTGTTGGAACAGTTGGACAGGGTGAACGGCAGAGCGTAGGTATGGCCGTAGGCGCGCACCAGGTGATCCGAACCGGCCTTGGAGGCCGAGTAGGGGCTTCTGGGATCGTAGGGGGTCTCTTCGCTGAAGGCACCCTCGTCACCCAGCGAGCCGAATACTTCGTCGGTGCTGACGTGGTGAAACAGCACGTCCCCTCGCCCGCCGCCGGCCGCCCCACGCCACGCGCTGCGTGCGGCCTCCAGCAGGTTGAAGGTGCCGATGACGTTGGTTTCTATGAAGGCGCGCGGCCCGCTGATAGAGCGGTCCACGTGCGACTCGGCGGCCAGGTGCACCACGGTGTCGATCTGGTAGCGCTCAAAGAGCGCCGCCACCGCCGCGTTGTCACGGATATCGCAGCGCTCAAACACGTAGCGCGCGGACGCCGCGCTGTCCGCACCGCCGAAGCTTTGCTCGATTTCCGTCAGGTTGTCCAGGTTGCCGGCGTAGGTCAGCGCGTCGACGTTGATCACCCTGCCCGAAAACTCGGGCTGTGCAAACAGGTAGTGAATGAAGTTGGAGCCGATGAAACCGGCGCCGCCGGTTACCAGGACGTTCTGCAGTGCTCTCATGCTCTTTACCTCTCAGTGCTGATATTACTGGCTGCTGCCAGGCGGGCCAGGCAGTCATCCAGCGCCTGCTGCCACGCCCGCGGCGTGATTCCATACTGCTCTCTGATCCGCCGGCACTCCAGCACGGAACAAGCCGGCCGCTGCGCGGCGGTGGGATATTGATCACTTGAAACAGGCGCAATTGTGCGTGAAACGGGCAGCAGCCCCAGCTCGAGCGCCGACTGTTGAATGCGGCAGGCGTAGTCATACCAGGTGGTTACCCCGGCGTTGGTGAAGTGCACGGTGCCCGTTGGCGGTTCAAGGCAGCCTATCAGGTGCACAATTGCACCTGCCAGGTCTCGCGCGTAGGTGGGACAGCCGTGCTGATCGTTGACAACGGTGAGCTCCTGGCGCCGGGCCAGCAGGCGCAGCATGGTCAACAGGAAATTGTGCCCGTGCTCGGCGTAGAGCCAGGCGGTGCGGATGATCAGATGGGCGGCGAGCTCTTCGCGCAGTGCACCTTCCCCGGCGGCCTTGCTGCGGCCGTAGACACTCTGCGGGTTGACCGGCGCCTCTTCGTGGTAGCCCTCTCCATGGGGGCGCTCGCCGTCAAAGACGTAGTCGGTGGAGATGTGCACCATGCGTGCGCCAACCGTGCTGCAGTAGCGCGCCAGGTGTGCCACCGCGTCACAGTTGAGCGCCCAGGCGGCCTCGCGCTCGCTCTCGGCGCGGTCTACCGCGGTGTAGGCCGCGCAGTTGATAACCCACGCGGGCGCCTCGGGCGGCGCGCCGGCGGCCAGGGCGCGGTGATCGGTCAGGTCTACTTCGCGGTCGGTGGCGTGCAAGGGCAGGCCCGCGGCGGAGAGCTCCGTTGCCACCAACCGGCCGAGCATGCCCTGGCTGCCGGTCAGCCAGATCATGAGTGGCCGCGTCCCGCTGACGGTGGCCTGGCGGGCAGCAGCGGCAACAGGCGATCTTTGTCGGAGACAATGGGGTCCGAAATCGGCCACTCTATGCCTAGCGACGGATCGTTCCAGATGATGCCGCGCTCGCAGGCGTGGTTATACTCCGCGCTGCACTTGTAGCAGACCAGCGCATCGGCCGAGGTCACCACAAAGCCGTGCGCGAAGCCGGCCGGGATGTAGAGCGCTGCGCCGCTGTGCGCGCTCAGCGGGTGGCCTATCCAGCGGCCGTAGGTCTCGGACTGCGGCCGGATATCAACGGCCACGTCAAAGATCTCGCCGTGCAGCACGCTGACCAGCTTGGCCTGCGCGGCCGGTGCCACCTGGTAGTGCAGCCCGCGCAGCACGCCGCGGCTGGAAAAAGAGACGTTGTCCTGCACCAGCTGCTCGGCGATGCCGGCCGCGCGGAAGTCCGACTGCTTGTAGAACTCCATGAACCAGCCGCGCTCATCGGGGAAGCGCCGCGGCTCTATCAGCAGCGGGCCGGGAAT
>SKLB01000127.1 GCA_007123465.1 Spirochaetales bacterium | reverse complement strand
GCGGAGATCCGGTAGGTCAGATCCTCGTAGTAGGAGGGCGAGAGCTCCAGCGGCAGATTGTGGACGGCGCTGAAGCGCTCTATCTGCTGCAGGCTCAGGTCAAACTGCAGCGGAGGGCGATCCGGTTGCGCCTCCCGGCGCAGTGCCTGTAGCGCACGTTGCTTCGATGTCATCACAGCCTCCCGTCGGCGCATCGCCGCTATCATGAGGCAATCAAAGCGGGCCGTCAAGAACGACCCGGTCACCGATTGACAGCCGCTGCAAACAAAACCATACTGGCAGCGAGTTCCACACAGATGGCGCTACGATTCTCTGATCCCGGCAGACTCGAGTAATGCAGTGGTCAAATTATCAGCCAGAAGTCCCCTTAGAACGCACGCCCTGCTGATCGGGTTGATCGCGCTCCTCGGCCTGACGGTGCAGGTTGCTGCCGAAGCGCCTCACGTAGCTATCCGCTATTACGCCGACATCAACTGCCTCAAGTGTGATGCCTTTGCTGCTCTGCTTCCGGGCTATCAGGAACGCTACAACGCTGACTTTGGCGTTGTCGGTGTAGATATGATGAATTCGGAGAACCGCCGCGAACTCGAGCAGCGGTTGGGACAATACGGTCAGGACTACAGAATTTTTCCAGTGGTCTTTGTTGGCAACAACGCCTACCAGGGAATCAGTGCAATTGAACAGCACTTCCCTCGTGAACTTGAACACCTGCTGGAAACCGGCGCGTACCGGCCGCAGCTTGCACCCGAGCAGACGCTTGCTTCAGCGCCGCGGCCGCAACGGGGTCAACCGCCGTCCGCTGCATACGGTGATGGTGCAGATCATACCCCGATGCTGCACTACTTCTGGATGGAAGGCTGCCTGGCCTGCGCGCGTGCTGCCGTCTTTCTCGACGAGTTGGAACAACGTTTTCCGGCTCTCGAGATTGAACGCCTTGAAGTGTCTCAGAATCGTGACAACTTCGCGCGCTATCGCGAGATCGCCAGAGGGCGAGATATCGACGCAGGCGCCGTACCGGCATTCTTCCTGCCTGGACGCCACTGGATAGGGTTCAACCAGAACACCGCCGGTGAGATTGCCGAAGCGGCGCAAACCGGGCTTGCCGGTGGCTGGAGTGATCCGCACCCGACGGAGAGCGGATTTGCGCAGCAGCAGATCGACCTGCCCCTGTTCGGCAGTATCTCGCTTGCGAATACACCTGCGTTTGCGGTTACCGCTGCAATTGCCGCGGTAGACGGATTCAATCCGTGCTCGCTGTGGGTGCTGACCTTTCTGATCGGGTTGATCATCCGTACCGGATCGCGTCGGCGCACAATGGCGGTGGGACTGGTCTTCCTCACGGTTACCGCAACGGTCTACGGTCTGTTTATTCTGGGACTCTTCACCGTCTTTGCCGCGGTAGGCGGACTGCTGATTGTGCGGATTATTGTTGCTGTGCTGGCGGTGGCTATGGGCCTCATCAACATGAAGGACTACTTTGCGTACAAAGTCGGTTTCTCGCTGACCATTCCGCAGCGGCTTCAACCGGCTATTGCGCGCATGGGGCGCGGCGTATTTGACCACAGTGGCAACCCGCTGGCCATGCTCGCCATGACGATGCTGTTTGCCCTGGGGATCAGCGTCATTGAATTGCCGTGCACCGCGGGATTCCCGATAATCTGGTCACAGTATGTGGCCGCTTCAGGAATCAGCGGCGGCGCATTCGCCGTTCTGTTGGCGCTCTACCTGCTGGTGTACCTTTCAATTGAAATCGCCGTGGTTGTGGTGTCGGTGGTATTCATGCAACGGTTGGCCTTTGGCGAGTCTCACGCGCGCGTTCTGAAACTCAGCGCCGGCTCGATCATGGTTGCGCTCGGAGTAGCTTATCTCGGCATTCCTCAGCTCACCCGCAGCATGAGCGGAGTGGCCTGGATATTCGGCAGCGCACTGATTCTCAGTGCGCTGATAATGCTTGCTTCGCATGTCATAAGCAGGTCTTCGCTTGCGTCTTCCTAGTTTGCACGTCTGCGATTACCGCTGCAGCGACATGCCGTCTATCGCGCTCCCACGGCGATGCTGTCATCCAGAACGCGCTCTATGACTACCTCGGTCTCTACGGCGGCCTGGTTCATAACCGCGGCAATCACGCCGCCGAAAGGCCTGGCCATCAGCTCGCTGTTCATGCGCGCAATGTAGGTGGATCCGTTGCTCTTCTCGTAGATCGCAACGCGGCACGGCATCAGCGGCGAGACAATGCGCTCATCGTCGAGGCGCAGGATCTCTGCGGAGTACTTGGAGGAACACAGTTCGTAGATCTTCACTGCGGCTACATCGTGGCCGTGTCCGGCAAGGATAGCCTGCATATCGTGTGTCTGCAGCACCGACCAACCTCCGGCTGAAACCTCGCGCTCAAACACCTCAACCGTTGTAGCAAAATCGTGTGGACTCTCGTCCTCCAGCATCATCATGGACGGCATGCTGTAGAATCCGATAACCGCTGTAAGAAGAACCCCAATTACCAGCGCGCCTGCACCGACAAAAATTGTTTGCTTTCTCATTTGGAAAAACCTCCGCTTGATTGATAGTAATAATATATAGTTATCTTGCTATATAGTCAACCGTTCCAGGAGGATTTTGCGTGCCCCGGGTATTCGCCAGAACTGCCTCAGCAGGCCAGCGCTGCAATCATCCAATCGCGGCAATACGTCTCTGCCTCTTTGACCAGATCGAACTCCTGGCCGCTGGAGATGCACCACTCGAGAAACAGCCCCCTCACGGTGCGGTTGAACCAATCGGCAAGCTGCTCGGCGCTCTTGTCCGTGCGGAACTCGCCTGCCGCCTGACCATCGGCGATGATATCGCGGATCAGATGATACCAGAAGCGCTCGCGGTTGTTGATGATCTTGACCGAGCCGGGTTCGATAGTCTGATTGGCGTAGAGCACCTTGAGGTTCTCGTTACCAACCGTATCGCGCACGTAGCGCATCTGCGCCCGCGTGAACGCCAGCAGCTTTTCGCGGGCGGTGCCGTAGCGTTTCAGGTTGGCCGCGTAGCGGCGATAGTAGTCATCGATATCGCGAAACTCGGCGATAATGATTTCGCTCTTGTTCTTGAAATAGGTGTAGAAACTGCCGCGCGCCACTCCGGCAGCGTCGGTAATCTCTTCTATGGTCACCGCCTCAAAGCCGCGCTCACGAAACAGCCGCTGCGCGTGCTCCACAATTGCCGCGCGCGTCTGCTGCGCCTGTTCCTTTCTCCTGGTAGCCTTGGGCCGCATGCCCGATCCTACCCTACGTGTGACTCCCCGTCCAGCGATTCGTTCGGTAGCGCTACCCCCGGATTCAGCACGTTGTTGGGATCAAGCGCGCGCTTGACGGTCCGCATCAGCGCTATCTCCTGGTCGCCAAGCGCCAGCGAAAGGTACCTGGTGCGCTTGCGGCCGATGCCGTGTTCACCGCTGATAGTGCCACCGAGCTCCGCCACGCGGCCGTAGAGCTCGCGCAGCAGCCGGTCGATAGTGGTGCTCCACTCTTCGGGGGCCATCGCCGCGGGCTTCATCGGGGTGATATGGAAGTTGCCGTCGCCGGCGTGGCCAAAGACGGCGATAGGAACGCGGTACTCGCTGCGCAGATGCTCGCAGGACGCAACAAGCGCCGGGATAGCGGCCGGCGGCACTACCACGTCTTCCAACGAGTGGTAGCTGCCCGCGATCCGCTTGGTCCACCAGGGAACCGCCTTGCGCAGCTTCCAGGCGCGCTCCATCGACGGTTGGTCCGTGCCCGTCAGCACTACCGTTCCGCCGGCGGTCTCGATCACACGCCGCGCCGCGTCACTCTCTCGAGCCACCTCCGTCTCATCGGCGCCGTCGAGCTCAACCAGCAGAAAGGCGTCCGCCTGATCGGGCAGTGCGCTGCGCTGCGCGCTCGGCAGCCCTTCGTTGGTGCGGCGCGCAGTTTGGCCATCGATGAACTCGATTGATGAGAGAGCGCGCGAGCGCTTGAGCTCGGCAACGCCGGCGCAAGCTCGTGCGCTGTCCGGCAAGGCGCAGAAAAGTACCGCACGTGCGGCCGGCCGCGGCACCACGCGGATAACCAGCTGCGTGAACAGCCCCAGCGTACCTTCGGACCCTATCATCAGCTGCAGCAGGTTATAGCCGGTGACGTCCTTGAGCCGCTTTCCGCCGAGCTGCAGCACTTCACCGGTTGGTGTTACCACCTCCGCGCCGAGCACGTAGGCGGCGGTGGTTCCGTACTTGACCGCCCGGCCGCCACCGGCGTTTTCCGCTACGTTGCCGCCGATGCAGCAGATGTCTTCGCTCATCGGGTAGCCGGCAAAGAAGAGTCCGTGCGGCTTCAGCTCATCGTCAAGCCGGCTGGTGACCACCCCGGGTTCCACCACCACCATCAGATTCTGCGTATCAATCTCAATGATGCGGTTCATGCGCTCAAAACTGCAAACCACCCCGCCTGCAGCCGGGATCGCGGCGCCCGCGAGGCCGCTGCCACCGCCGCGCGGCGTCACCGGAGTTGCGCTCTGGTTGGCCCAGCGCATCAGCGCGGCAACCTGTGCGGTGGTCGTGGGAAAGACCACCGCCAGTGGCATCCGGGCGTACGCCTGGTCTCCCACCTGATCGACGCTGTAGCGCGCAAGCTGCTTATGATCATCCAGGATCAGGTTGTCAGCGAATATGTCGCCCAATGCGCGCTGCCGGCTCTGGTGGCTCATGCGCTGCCCCGCAGCTGCAGGATCAGGTAGGGGCCGTCGGGCACCACCGCCCATTGCGC
>SKLB01000344.1 GCA_007123465.1 Spirochaetales bacterium | reverse complement strand
GCTGGTCGGCATATCTTCTACATGGGCAGCAACATCCGCATGTCCTGGCTGTCCGGAATCAACGTAGTGCTGAGCAAGCAACTGGCTTTCATGTTCTCCGGCGTGGGAGCATCAGTTGCTGGTGTGATGCTGGCGTGCAGGCAGTACAGCGGCTATCCCACCATCGGCGACGTGTATATCCTGACCGCCATAGCTACGGTCATAATTGGCGGTACCGCCATGACCGGCGGTACCGGTGGTGTGCTGAACACCCTGATCGGCGCGCTTATAATGAGTGTGCTGCAGAACGGAATGACGGTGGTCGGGATCGATGTCTATCTTCAGCAGACAATTCTCGGTGCTCTGGTCATAGCTATCGTAGCGATCTCTATTGATCGCAAGAAGCTGGCCGTCATCAAATAGGAGTGCATTATGAGACAAGCTGTTATGACCGCGCCCGGCAAGATCGAGTATCGCGAGGTCGACGTTCCGGCACCCGATAAGCACGAGGTCCTGATTCGAGTCAGGAACATCGGTGTGTGCGGTTCGGACATCCATGTCTATCACGGCATGCATCCCTATACCTCGTACCCGGTGGTACAGGGGCACGAAGTATCCGGAGAAGTTGAAACGGTGGGGGACGGCGTTAAGGAGTTCTCAGCTGGAGACAAGGTAACGTTTGTGCCGCAGCTGGTGTGTGGCACGTGTTACCCTTGCAGGCACGGAATGCACCACGTCTGCGACTCTCTCAAAGTCATGGGATTCCAGGCCCCGGGAGCCGGGCAGGAGTTCTTTGCCGTGCCGCAAGACCTTACAATCAAACTTCCCGCCGATATGAGTCTTGTGCACGGTGCCATGATCGAACCGATGGCAGTTGCGGTGCACGCTCTCGGCCGCGCCGGCGAGATTAAGAACAGACGGGTGCTCGTACTGGGGGCAGGTCCCATTGGAAACCTGGTTGCACAATGCGCTCGCGGTCTGGGTGCCGCCGCCGTGATGATTACGGATCTCAGCGATGTCCGACTGGCCAAGGCCCGCGACTGCGGCATAGCGTACACGGTCAATACCGGCCGCGAGGAACTGGCTTCCGCGGTGAGCAGGCATTTTGGTCCCGACAAGGCCGACGTCATCCTCGAGTGCGTCGGCGTGGAAGATGCGATAGCCGACGGTATCGCGGTAGCCCGCAAGGGTTCGGTCCTGATTGTCGTTGGAGTCTTCGGCAAAAAGCCGACGGTAGATCTGGGCCTGGTTCAGGACCGCGAGTTGACCCTTCACGGCAGCCTGATGTACCAGCATCAGGACTACCGCAAAGCAATTGAGTTGGTGACTGAGGGCAAGGTTACCCTCGATGAGCTGATCACTGACACGTTTGCATTTGACCGCTATCAGGAAGCGTACCGCCATATAGAGGAGTCGGCGGATCGTACGCTCAAAGTGATGATTGAACTATAACCCAGGGGGACAATTGATGGATCTGGAACTGAAGGGAAAGACGGCGGTCATCAGCGGCGGGAGCGTCGGGATTGGGCTTGCGGTGGCCGAAGCGCTGGCAGCCGAAGGGGTGAACCTTTTGCTCTGTGCGCGCAACGAGCAGCGGGTCAACCAAGAGGCCGAGCGCATCGCTTCGGGCTACGGTGTGCACGCGATTGGCGTGAAGGCCGACGTCTCTGTTGCTGCTGAGGTTGCGGCTGTGGCAGCTGCGGCTTGCGAAAGCTACGGTCAAGTCGATATTCTGATCAACAACGCCGGCACCGGTAGCTCTGAGACTATCATGGAAGCCGGTGATGACCGCTGGCAGTACTACTGGGATCTGCACGTTATGGCGGCGGTGCGCCTGGCGCGTGGCATCGTACCGCTGATGCGCAAAGCCGGCGGGGGCGTGATCCTCAACACTGCATCGATCTGCGCCAAGCAGCCGCTGGGATACGAGCCGATCTACAATGTTACCAAGGCCGCACTGGTCATGCTGGGTAAGTGCCTGGCAAATGAACTCATAGGCGATAACATCCGTGTCAATTCGATCAATCCCGGCCTGATTCTGACGCCCGACTGGCGCAAGACCGCCGCTATTCTAACCGAAGGAACCGGGCAGAGTGTCGAAGAATACCTGGACGATATCGCCAGGCAGAACACACCCATTGCACGGTTCGGTACCCCCGAAGAGCTGGCACACTTCTACGCGTTTCTGTGCTCGGATAAGGCAGCCTACTGCGTCGGGTCTACCTACTACGTAGACGGGGGTTGGCTCAAAACAGTCGAATAGGGAGGCAGCACCGATGAGATCCGTTGCAGTTATCAGTCCCGGAACGGTTGATCTGGTCCAGATTCCGGTACCCGAGCCGGGCCCGTATCAGGTCCTGACCAGGACGCAAGTCGCTTACATATGTAATGCCACAGACCGCAAACTGGTGGAAGGCCACTTTCCCGGCATCAGTGCCGAGAAATACCCTCTTCTGCTCGGACATGAAAACGTGGGCATTGTTGAGGCGGTTGGAGAGAAGGTGCGCACTTTCAAACCGGGGGATCAGGTGATCGGTGGACTGCTTCTCAGCCCCACAGATCCCGGCTATACCTCGGGCTGGGGAGGAAACAGTGACTACGTATTGACAACCGATCACCTTGCGATGGTGGCCGACGGGGTTGCCGATACGGAGCACGGTTGGGATGAGATCTTCCAGATAATGACCCGTGTGCCCGATGATATTCCCGCCGAAACCGCCGGCCTGCTGTGCACCTGGCGAGAGGTATACGGTGCGTTCTCCGACTTCCAGCTTAAACCGGGAGATGACATCCTCATTTTCGGTGCCGGTCCGGTGGGACTCTCGTTCTGTCTCTTTGCAAAGCTGCTGGGCCTGGGGTGGGTGGGGGTGGTCGATCCTCTGGCCGAGAAGCGCAATCGGGCGCAGGTATGTGGTGCGGACAGGGTGTTTGCACCGGATGATCCTGAACTCGTCCGTTTGCCCGCTGTGTTGGGCGGGAAGCTCGACGCAGTCATCGACGCAGTTGGTCAGGAAAGCATCATCAATGCTGCATTACCACTGATCAAGATGGCGGGTGCGGTCTGCGTATACGGCGTGGTGGGCGCGCCGGCGATCGCGTTGCAGAAAGACCGCGGTCCGTACAATTTCAATCTCTTTGTCCATCAGTGGCCTACGCGAACCGCCGAGGCGGCAGCGCAGCAACCGCTGCTACGCTGGATTCGCTCGGGCAAGCTGGATGCAAAGCTCTTTCTTAGCGCTGAGTTCCCGGTGGAGAACGTAAATGATGCCCTGGCCGAAAGCCGCAAACCCACAGCGATCAAGACGCTACTGCGCTTCTGATAAGGAGAAACCAGGATGAACAACAGCGCGACGGTGAAGATAGGCCTTGTAGGAGCCGTACACCCTAACATGCCCGGTGACGATGTAGGACTGTTCCGTGAGATCATGGAGCGTATGGACGCGCTTGCTGCGGAACTCGGCTTCCACCTGGTTTGCCACAGCGAACCGCTTTGCAGTGAAGAAGACGCCGAGCAAGCACGATCGGTTATGGACGAGGCCGCGGTTGACCTCACGCTGCTTTTCATGCCCAGCCTTCCTTTTGGACGTGTCATGTTGCCGCTGGCCAAGGTCAACGGCCGAATCGGATTGTGGTCGGTTATGGAGCCTGCCAAGAGCGGTGTGCTGCAGCTGAACTCGTTTTGTGGCATGAATATGCTTGGCTCCATCATCGGAAACTACTTGCGGCGTTACGATATCCGGTTCAAGTGGTTCTACGGCATGCCCGCTGATGAGATGTTCAGAGAACGGCTTGTTGTGACGCTGCAGGCGCTCAGGGCCATCAAGACACTGCAGCGCGCTCGCATCGGCCAGATCGGTGGGCTCGCAAACGGATTCGAGAACCTCTATATCGACGAACGCGACCTGGAGAAGCGATTCGGCACCTGCGTGCAGACCCGCCACAGCGTCGAGGAGATTGTCGGGCGTGCAAAGCAAATCGCGGATAGTCGGGTGGCTGCCGAGACCGCGAGCATGCTGAATGACGGGCCGCTCAACAAGGCTACCGTAGCAACAGCTCACCTGGACAAGGCGGTTCGTGTTTTCCTGGCCTTGCGTGATTTTGCGCACGAGCAGCGTTATGACGCCCTGGCGGTCAGCTGCTGGACACGGTTTCAGGAAGTCTACGGCGTCGCTATCTGCTCGGCGATGAGCCGATTGAACAATGAGGGTATTGTCGCCCCGTGCGAGGGCGATATCCTTGCGGCGGTCAATATGCTCATGTTCAACGCGATGGGTGCCGGGGGAAAGGCGTCACTTCACGATCTGGTATCCATGGATGTTCAGGACAGCAGTATCAACCTCTGGCATTGCGGTGTTGCTCCGGGGTGCTGGGCCAACCGCCGTGGTGTGGTCTGGGATACGCACTTCAACATCGGTAGGTACGACGGGAACGAATGGAAAGGCGAAGGCGTGGTAGCGGATATGCAGTTCAAGCCCGGGCGCGTTACCCTGTGTACTATGGACAGTTCGCTTGAGAGCCTGTTCATTCTCAGCGGAGATATGATGGACAATAAAGCCGGCTTTGCGGGTTCCAGCGGGTGGGTAAACAACCTGCAGCTGAACGGAGAGCCAACCGATCTGCGTGATCTGCTGAATACCATAGCGGTCATGAAAGTGAACCACCACTATCCGGCAGCCTACGGCGATTTCACAAATCAGCTCAATGAGTTTGCCGCGTGGACCGGTATGGGAGTGATCGATAAAGTTCCCTATAAGCCCTATCTCCAGAGTAAGCGGGCGACGCCGGTTCCGTGAGACTTGCGAG
>SKLB01000224.1 GCA_007123465.1 Spirochaetales bacterium | reverse complement strand
CCCGTATGCCAGTGCAATGTTATCGGAGAACAGGCCCAGATCCAGCGCGGACTTCCCGGCGCTGAACATGATTCTGGTGTCAACCCGGGCGTCGGCTGCTGCAGCGGCTGCCGATCCGCAGGCAATCCCGAGATCGCCGCTGCAAAACGAGCAGACCGCACCGGCGGCCGCGCTTGCCGCGCAGTCCTCAAACCCGCAGTAACCGCAGTTGGGAATATTGCGGACGTTGTTGCGACTCCCCAGCAGGACAACCGCTATCGACGAACGCATATTGCCGGCGTCGCGAACGAAGAACGCCAGGTTCTTCTCTTCGCCGATCTTCTGCATTCTGTCGGCCAGGCGGTCCTTGTCCTTCTCGGTCAGCACCAGAGTTTCCAGTTCGTCAACGCCGCGGCCCTTGGGTGCCGTTCGCGCCGCAACGCACATCAGTCGGGCAACTTCGATTGCCCCTTCGGTTTCCAGAGTGGTTGATGCTATGTTCATAGGTGCAATCATAGCCGGGCTTGAACATATACGCAACAGAAGATTGGTTCCCGTTGACAGTTGCGCGCGGCTTTCGTAGCTTCATCAGAGATGACCGGATTTGAAGATCAGAGACAGATGGACCGTATTCCGGTCACTCTTATTACCGGGTTTCTCGGGGCGGGCAAGAGCAGCCTGATTAACCGGCTTATTGGATCGTTTCCCCAACGTCGCTTTGCCGTTATTGTGAACGAGTTTGGTGAGGTGCCACTCGAAAGTCAGATCATCCGCAGCCACAAGGGTGATATTTATGAATTCTCCAACGGCTGCATGTGTTGCGTGGCGCGCAATGACCTGATGCGCGCAGTGCGTCGGCTGGCACAACGCGAAGAGCGCTTTGACCACCTGGTTGTCGAGGCATCAGGGCTCTCCGATCCTGTGCCGGTGGCGCGCAGCTTTCTGCAGCAGCCCGAAGAGTACAGCGTGCAAACGGTGGTTTGCGTGGTCGACGCCGTCAATTTTCTGCAGTACCGCCGGGAGTTTCCAGTTGCCGAGACCCAGGTGCGGTTTTCCGACTTTGTGCTGGTCAGTAAGTCGGACAGCCTAACCTCAAAGCGGATCATGGAAGTGGAGCGCGAGGTGGCGCGAATAAGCCCGGCGCCGCTGGTTCGGCTTGGGCCGCGGACGCCGTTGGCACTCTACCTCGACGACGCAACACAGAACAACGCCGCGCGCCGGTTTGCAGATCTGGAGCAGTACAGCGTTGCGGTCCACGGGACAGTATCGCACTGCACGCTTTCGGCCACTGAGCCGATCGATCCGGCTGCATTTCGCCGGTTTGTAGACAATCTACCCGAGGGTGTAATTCGCGGCAAGGGAGTGGTACATTTCTGCGGCAAGGACGGAAGGCGTTACAAGGCTATCCTTCAGGTCGTGGGTGCGCGACGCGAGCTCGACGCGGTGCGCTGGAAGCGCGCCGAAGCTCGTCGCAGCGATCTGCTGATTATCGGGCGCGGGATCGACCCGCAGGCCCTTACTGAGCAGTTTATGCAGTGTCGTTCGAGTACAGTGTTCTCATATGAGTAAACGGGTCCGCGGGAGTTATGCGTAGAATAATCATCGTGTCGTTGCTGCTGCTGGCGGTGTCGGCTGCGGAAGTGACCGCGCAGTCGAGTCCGTTTCTCACGCCGCCCCAATCGCAGCAGCGCGGTCGGCAACCCGGTACGCAACCGTCGCCCGGCATCGAGCGTTGGGTCCCACCGCTGCTTCCCGGTCGGGTTGGCACTGCGCTGGTAGAGTGGCAGCGCCTGCTCAACGCGCAACTCACCGGGTTCCTGCGTCAGACCGCCGGCGGTGCCCTGCGAACGCGCAGCGTGCTACTGGTAGTGTTGCTCTCGTTCAGCTACGGTGTGCTGCACGCGGTGCTACCGGGCCACCGCAAGACCGTGATCGTATCCTATTTCCTCTATGAACCGGCCCCGTTGCGTGTCGGTATTGGTGCGGGGTTCCTGTTTGCCGCGCTGCACGCAATCAGCGCGATTGCACTGGTGGTGGTTGTCTACCTTGTGCTGCAGACCGCCGGGGCAGGCACGCTCAACCGGCTGAGTTTCCAGTTGCAGATTGCCAGTTCGCTGATGATCATCGCGGTTGGTGTACTGTTCTTCGCTGCCAAATTGCGCGCTACGCTCAAGGGGCGCCGCCGCGCGGCTGCGCTGCGCATGAACCGGGCGCTGGGCTTTGAACATCGTGAGCGTCTCGAGCAACACGTTCCGCGCATAGCTGCACAACGCCTGATACCTGTACTTATCTCTACCGGTATTGTTCCTTGTCCGGTCACAACGCTGGTTGTGCTGTTTGCGCTCTCGTTCGGCATTCTGGGCATCGGTATACTTTCGGCGGTGGCAATCTCGCTGGGACTCGGTGTGGCCCTGGCGGCAATTGCGGTTATGACTATCGTGCTCAAAGAGCGCTTCGTGTCGCTGCTGAACAGGCGCTGGGGGGCAGCGGCGCAGGCCGGGATCGAAGTGTTTGCAGCGCTGATGCTGGTGGGATTCGGGCTATTGACGCTGTTTGCCGCTGGCTGAGCGGATTAGCGCAGAAACGCCAGGTGAATCAGGCCGTAGGCCAGCACGATAGCCAGAATCAGCAGCAGCAGGATCGGTCCGATCACCTGCAGCGCCGCGCAGAGCCAGGCAGCGGTATCACCGGATTGGCGGCCGGATTTCTGCGGTTTGCTCGCTTTCACGACACCGGGTTCACGAGATGGCACGCCACCTGGTGGCCGGCGGGGTTGGTTTTAAGTTGGGGCACCACGCTGCGGCAGACATCCATGACGTAGGGGCAACGCGTGTGGAACGGGCACCCGGGAGGCGGATTTGCCGGACTGGGGACGTCACCCTGCAGGATAATGCGTTTCTTCTTGACGGCGGGATCACTGACCGGAATTGCCGACAGCAGCGCCTGACTGTAGGGGTGCAGCGGCTCGCGGTAGAACTCCCTCTTCTCGGCCACCTCCACCAGTTTACCCAGGTACATCACTCCAACACGGTCCGCCATGTGGCGCACCACGCTCAGATCGTGACTGATGAACAGATAGGTCAGCTGGTAGGCGTCCTGCAGCTCTTCCAGTAAGTTGATAATCTGGCTTTGTATGCTGACATCGAGTGCGGAAATCGGCTCGTCGGCCACGATGAACTGCGGGTCCAGCGCCAGGGCGCGAGCTATCACCACGCGCTGACGCTGCCCGCCGGAGAACTCGTGCGGATAGCGCCAGCTGTGATAGGCTTCAAGTCCGCAACGCACCAGCAGTTCCTCAACCCGATCTCGCGCCTGGTTGCCCGAGGCGATACCGTGCACGTGCAGGATCTCGCTGATCGCGGTACCAACGGTCATGCGCGGGTTAAGCGCGCTATAGGGGTCCTGGAAGACGATCTGCATCGCTTTTCGCAGGTGGCGCATTCTGTCACCGGTTGCAGCCAGTACGTCCTCTCCGTTGTAGTAGACTGTGCCGCCGCTGGCGCCTGTCAGCCGTAGAATCGTCCGGCCGGTGGTACTCTTACCGCAACCGCTTTCTCCAACCAGGGCAAAGGTTTCACCGGGCCGAATATCAAAGCTAACGCCGTCAACGGCTTTGACGTGTCCGCTGACACGGCTCAGTACGCCGGTACGAATCGGGAAGTGCTTCTTGAGCTCCTGCACCTGCAGAATCGGTTTGATCAGAGAAGCCGTTGCCGTCATGCGTGTACCTCCGATTGCACCCCATGTCGCTGATGCAGCCAGCAGCGAACTTCGTGGCCGGGCTTGACCTCGGTGCGGCTCGGCATTTGGTTTACACAGACCGGCATGGCGTGATCGCAGCGCGGATGAAATGGACAGCCGGAGGGCATTTGCAGCGGATTGGGAACGTTGCCACGAATAAACGGCAGCCGACGCGTGCCGTTGACCTGCTCGAGCTGCTGGTCTTCATCGGCACTGGGCCGTGACCCGATCAGGCCGCGCGTGTAGGGATGCTGCGGGCTGTGAAACAGGCTGATGACGTTGGCCTGCTCTACCACTTTGCCGGAGTACATGACAACAACGCGGTCTGCCATCTCGGCGATCACGTTCAAATCGTGGGTGATGAAAAGGATTGACATACCGATGCGCTCGCGTAATTCGCGCATCAGCTCCAGGATCTGTGCCTGAATGGTCACATCAAGCGCAGTGGTTGGTTCATCGGCAATCAACAGCCGCGGGTTACAACTGAGCGCCATGGCGATCATCGCACGCTGACGCATGCCACCCGAGAAGCGGTGCGGGTACTCGCCGAGAACGTCCTCGGCGCGAGGTATTCCGACCAGTTTGAGCATTTCAACCGCACGCGCTTGCGCGGCGCGGTGATCGAGCTTCTGGTGCAGCTGGATGGTTTCCAGCAGCTGATCGCCGATGGTATAGACCGGATTGAGGCTGGTCATCGGTTCCTGAAAGATCATCGCGATCTCATTGCCGCGAATGCGGCGGATCTGTTCGGCGGACAGTTTGAGCAGGTCGCGACCGGCAAACAGGATCTCGCCGCCCTCGATTACCGCCGGAGGCTTGGGCAGAAGTTGCAGGATACTGAGTGACGCGGCGGTCTTGCCGCAGCCGCTCTCGCCGACCAGGCCGACTACTTCGCCTGTGCCAATATCAAACGTGGCGTCGTCTACCGCACGGACCGTTCCGTCTTCGGTCTTGAAACTGGTGCGGAGATTCCGTATCTGCAGTAAGCTGTCCATGAGCCTGCCTTCTATCGGGTTTTTGGATCGAGCGCGTCACGCAGGCCGTCACCCACGAGGTTGAATCCCAGAACCATCAGCAGGATCGACAGACCCGGGTAGGTCGTCAGGTGATGCGCGGTG
>SKLB01000079.1 GCA_007123465.1 Spirochaetales bacterium | reverse complement strand
CGCGGACGCCATGTAGCGGCGGTCGTGGATCTTCTGCTTCAGGTATTTGATCTTTTCCGGGTCACTTGGTTTGGCAATCCGTACCATCTGAATTCATCCACCTCATTCCCGCTTATTCCAGGACGTCGCTGATCCGCTCGATGCGGTTACCCGACACAAATATCACCTCGAAGCGTGCCTGAAAGCCGTCGAAGTCGGGATAGCGAGCCAGAAACTCGCGCGACGCCCCACTGATGCGCTGCAGCTTGCGCCTGGAGACCGCGTGCTCGAGGCTTTCCGGCGGCAGAGTCTCCCAGCTCTTGACCTCAACAAACGAAATAACGTCATCGCGTACAGCTATTATATCGACCTCTCCGCGTCGTCCCCTGAAGTTCTTTTGGACGATATTCCAGCCGTCGGCGATAAGAAAATCTGCAGCGCGCTGTTCGCCGCGCCGGCCCTTGTCAAAGGTTGTAATCAGCTGCCTTCCTGCGGCGCAAGTTCCCTGGGATCAACCGCCTTGGCAATAAAGACGCTCTTCTCGTTGTACAGGTCGAGGGTCTCGCCGTTGTCATCGGGATACTCGCGGCCGCGTTCGTTTATCATAACTTTGACAATGGGTTTCAGCGGCGCGTCCACGTTATTCTCGAGCACGCGGCCGATTGCCCCGTTGCTCAAGAGGACGATGCTGCCGATGGGGTATATTCCCATGGTTCGAATGAACACCTTGAGTACTTCGGGATCGAAGCGGCGCGAATTATCGCTGAGTATTGCGCGCATCGCCGCGTAGCCGATCATCGATCCGCGGTACGGGCGTGTTGAGACCATAGCCTCAAACGAGTCAACAACCGAAACGATACGCGCCGGCAAGATAATGTTTCTGCCTGAAATGCCTCGCGGATAGCCCGCGCCATCCCAGCGTTCCTGGTGCTGCAGCGCCGCCAGGCCGATCTCTTCGGCGTACTTCAACTCGCGCGTAATAATTTTGTAGGAGTGGATCGGATGGGTACGCATCTTCTTCAGTTCTTCGGGTGCCAGTTTACCTTTCTTGGTAAGTAGCTCCGGCGGAAGGCGCAGCATGCCGACATCGTGGAGCAGCGCCACGGTTGCAAGCTGCAGCAGCTTGTGCTTGACCATGCTCATATTGCGTCCGACAAGCGTAGCCAGCACCGCACAGTTAATAGCGTTCTCTACCGGTCCCGCGTTGCCCTGGAACCCATAGAGAATGAACTGAACTACATCGTTCTTTCGTTCGTCAAGAATACGGAACAGCGCGTCGATTACGCCGTCGACCTCCTGCGGTGACACCGAATCCATCGTGCTGATGCTGTCAAAAACCTTGCCCAGATCGTTTGACAGCGCCTTGTACGCCTTCTTGACCGCCTGTTGCCCGGGCGAATGCAGCGCCTGCTGCAGAAAGGCATCTTCTGGCCCTTCCTCCTGCGGGCCAATCAACGAGCCTTCGGTTGTCACACTGGTGATCTTCCAGCGCCGCAAGCGGTCAATATCCTTGTCGCGGATCGCTACGCCTTCGGGTACCAGCAGACTGTCGCCGTCCACGTACACCGGGCTGTCGAAACGCTGTCCGGGCTTCAATTCAGAGACGCTGATCGTCTTCATCGTGCACTACCATCTGCGGTCCGTCTCTCGATTCTGTTTATGAATGCCAGCAGTTCAGCCACCATGCGGTACAGATCCTCCGGTATGTAGTCTCCAATATCGACCATTACTAAGGCGTCGGCAAGCTCGGCGCGGTTGACAACGCTGATGCCGTGCTGCGATGCAAGCTCCACCAGTCGCCGTGCCGCGGCTCCGCTGCCCTTGGCCACAACCAACGGAGCGGGCATCTCGTGGCGGTACTGCAAAGCCACGGCGCGGTTCTGCAGCGGGCGCGGGCGCGCAGTCATGCATCCTCCCGAATCGAGCTCATTATATCCATCGGCAGGTCGGATGAAAACCCGTCAAAGTCCGCCGAGCTGTCTCCAATATCGACCGACTGCACGCCAAACTGGCGTAAAATCGACCTGAGTTGCTCGACCTGGCGGGCTGTCGGCCGCGCGATCGATCCGTCTGCGGCGGCGCTGTGGTGCAGCGGAGGATGCAGCGTCAGCTGCGCCGGTTTGCCGTCGCTCATCTGCCACTCGAATCCCCAGCGCCGGCTCTCGCTGTGCACCACCAGCGCACCACGCAGCGTGCAGCGGCGATCGTGCGACAGGCAGAGGCGTAGCGATGCATCGTGCTGGACGCCGTCGGCGCTGTAGGATATCGGGATGATGACCCAGTGATCGTCCTGCGCGCCGGGGGCGTGGTTGAACAGCTGCGCCGGGTGCTCGGCTGTCGGACTGCTGCGCTTGACCGCGCCGCGCACGATCTGCTCCTCGCTGTCCGCCTGCTGCCCGCGGCGCTGATCCCGCCGCTGGTCCGGCGCTTGGTCACCGTGGCGGCGATCCCCACCGTACTGCAGCAGTGAGTCCAGCGCTTCAGGGCTGAGCCCGAGCTTCTTGGCTGTGGCAAGCGCCATCAGTCGGGCACGTTCGGCAGCGCTGCTGCCGGGCAAATCGCGGCCCAGGATCGCGCGCAGCTGTCGGATCCGGCTTGCTTCCAGCGGCAGCCCCGAGCGCATCAGTGCCTCAACCACCGCACGGGTCAGCGCGTCGGATGGAAGATTATTGGTCTGCAGAAACTCGGAGACTGAAGACCGGCTATCCAGACGCAATAACAGGCTGCCTGCAGCGCGTTCGACGCGGGTAGTCAACGTCTGGCCGGGGACCAGAGCCAGCGATGAGCGCGCGGTCAGGATTCTGCCGTTCAGCGAGACTCTCCAGCGTCCGTCGCCGAGAGCCTCCACTACCCGGGCACGGACCACGGCACCCGGGCGCAGCGTTGAAGTCGCGTCCTGGATCTCAAGTCCACGTACAGCTGGGGTGTGCGCTCCCGGCGCCGGTATCATAGTAGCCTACTCGGCGGCTTTGGCAACCTTCTTGTCGCTCTTCTTGCGGATCAGCTCTTTGACCTTGGCAGACTTGCCGACACGATCGCGGATGTAGTAAAGCTTGGCGCGGCGTACGCGGCCACGACGGGTCACTTCCACCATCTGGATTCGCGGTGAGTGCATCGGGAAGACACGTTCAACGCCTACGCCGTACGACATCTTGCGTACCGTGAAGGTTCTGCGCAGTCCGCCGTTGTTCTTGGCGATTACCAGTCCTTCGTAGACTTGAACCCGTTCGGTCTTGCCCTCTACAATCTTGAAATGCACCTTGACGGTGTCACCGATGCGGAAGTTTTCTACGTCATCTCTGACCTGTTCGTTTTCCAGCGCCTTTATCAAATCCATCGTGCTACTCCTTATGCTCGTCCCCTGCGGTTCTGCTTTGCCACGCCTCGTAGAGGTCCGGCCGCACCCGACGGGTTTTCTCGATTCTCTGCTGCATGCGCCACTCTCGGATGCGCTCGTGGTGTCCGGACAACAGAATCGGCGGTACCTCACGGCAACGAAAGACCTCGGGACGGGTGTAGTGTGGATACTCCAGCAGCCCGTCCTGAAAGCTCTCTTCCTCGAGCGACTCCCTGGTTATCACACCGTCGAGATGACGGTACAGCGCATCGACGATAACCAGGGCTGCCAGTTCACCTGAACTGAGCACGTAATCGCCGATGCTGACTTCGTCGTCAACATAAAGATCGATGATCCGCTGGTCAATACCCTCGTAGCGACCACAGATCAACACCAGCTCGTTGTGGCCGCACAGGCGCTCGATCAGCGCGGTCGAAAGCGGGCTGCCCGACGGGGTCGGATAGACCGTATGGCGGCTGTCCGCTGCTACCGAATCGAGCGCCGCCGCCAGCGGCTCGGCCTTCAGTACCATGCCGGCACCCCCGCCGTAGGGCGCGTCGTCGCAGGTACGGTGCGCGTCGGCGGCAAAATCGCGTATGTTCACGCAGCGATAATCTACCAGCCCCTTCTGCACCGCGCGCGCCATGATCGACGAAGCGAAGTAGGCTTCGATAGGCTCAGGAAACAGCGTCAACAGGGTGAATTTCATTCCAGTACCCAGCGCTGCTTCAGCTCGGCAAATCGCTCGCTGAGGTTGACCTCACCGATGAACTGCTCGATAAAGGGTACAACCCGCCGCGCGCCGTCCGGTCCCTCGATTTCGAGCAGATCCGAGGCGCCGTTATCCCAGACCGACACTATGGTGCCGATTTCCTCGCCTTCATATACCAGGCGCAGACCGTGCAGGTCGGCGCTGTAGTACTCACCCTCACCGAGCGGGCAGGCATGCTCGCGTGGTACCCAGATCTCCCACCGATTCCAGCGCTTTGCGTCCTCCGGCGTCTCGATACCGCCAAGCTTGAGCAGTGCGCCGCGCTCGCTCACACGCACCTCTTCTACCGCGAATTCGCACTGCCGGACTCCCTTGCGCAACTGCACACGTTGCAGCGCGCGGAAGTGCTCGAACTCGCCCGAAAAACTGCCGACCTTCACGTGGCCGCGAACACCGTGCGATCCGTATACTGTACCGATCGCGATATAGTCCATCAGTCCAGGATTTCCAGTACGATCCGTTTCCCCGTCTTGGTGGAAGTGGCGCTGAGGATCGTCCGCAGTGCCTTGGCAATTCTGCCGTGTTTGCCGATAACCTTGCCGATGTCGTCCTGCGACACCTTGAGTTCGATGATCGTGGACTTCTCGCCCTCGATCACGTTTACTTCGACCTCGTTGGGATCATCAACCAGCGCTTTTGCAACATAGCTGACCAGTTCTCTCTCCACGAGCCCCTCCTTGTGTGTAGTTGGATTTTCAGTTCACGCCGCGTGCAGCCCGAGCTACTTGAGGTAGAACTGTTTCCGATTAAGGAGCTGGCGGACGGTGTCGGACGG
>SKLB01000316.1 GCA_007123465.1 Spirochaetales bacterium | reverse complement strand
TGCGCGGCGGCAGCAGTGCGCTGCACAGGAACCAGCGCGGCAGCGCTCCGGAGCAGATCAGATCGTTGGCGTTGACCGTGACCAGGTGGCTGCCGGGACGGGCGGTGGCAAAGGTTATCGGGTCGCTCTTGGCAACCACCAGCGCAGCGGGACCGGAAACCAGCGCGGGATCAAACGCCGCAAAATCGCGGCCGACAGCTGCGTCGATGATCACATCGGGGCGCTGCCGCGGACTCTGCAGTTCTTCAAGCAGCTGTCGCAGCAGCGGGTTGCCGAGTTTGCCTTTAGGTAGCGGTCTGTGCTGCGCCAGAATCGGCCGTAACTGCTGCAGGGTGTTGATCTCGTAGTCCGCTCCAACTGTGTCGGCCCATTCGGGCCGGGTAGCGTGGGTTATAAGGCAGGTCCAGCTTCCGGCATCGCGGCCGGCGGCGATATCGTAATAGTGATCGCCCACCATCAGCAGTTGTGCTGCGGCCACTCCCATTCGCTCGGCGGCAAAACGCACCGACTGAGGATCGGGCTTGACCGCTACCGGGTCGTCACGCGTGACAACGGTGTCGAAGCTGTGCGCCTCCAGCTGTGCAAAGTTCTTCAGCGAACGTTCAATCGAGTCACGGCTGTTGCGCGTCAGGATGGCAACTGCATATCCGGCGCCGCGCAACTCGCCAACCAGCTCTTCGGCTCCGTCCGCCGGCAGGGATGCTTCGGCGGCAATCCGCTCATTGTGCGTCAGGACATCCAGAGCTGCGCTGCGTTTTGATGCATCGCTGAGCGAGTCGATGAAGTCGAGGATAGTCGAGTCTGCTGGACAGCCCAGACTCTGTTTGATGGCGCGGAAGTCGATGCTTCCGGGACGGGTGAGTGTTGAGTCAAAATCAAACAATACACCGGCAATAATTGTCTCACGCACAATACGCCATTCTAACAGGAGAGCAGCAGGAGTGCAAAACCGCGGTCAAATCACTATACTGTAGTTAACAGAGAAGAGGTGGAATATGCAGCAGACCAGTTATATCATCGGCGCAGGTTTTTCGGCCCCTCTGGGATTGCCGACGCGGGCAAATTTTCTGGAGCGGGCCAAGGATATGCTGTTTCGCTATCCCGAGCGCTACGAACACCATCACTCGCTGATCAAGGAATTCGACCAGATCGCCAAGGTCGGGGTCTACTGTGCCACCGACCCGCTCGATATCGAGGAGGCGCTGGCAATCATCGAGATGGAGAACTTTGCCAAGGCGCGTCGCAGTAAGAAGCCGTTTGTCGATCTGATTCAGGACACCGTGGAGCACTATTCCAGGGCGCTGGAGAAGATCGAGGGGCCGGTGGAAGAAGAGTGGCTGACGCACCCGTTCGGGCGCCATCGGCGGATCAATCTCTACGGGGTATTTGCCGCGTCGCTGCTGAGCGTGCGGCTCGCTCAGCGGGCACACGCGGCTGACCGCCAGGAACCGGAGACCGAGTTTGTTGCGGAAAAACTGCCGCTTCGCAGTCGCTACGCGGTGCTGTCGACAAACTACGACATGGTGCTGGAGCGCTTTGCCGAAGCGACGCGCCAACACTATCGCTGCAGTGACGAGATCCGTCTGCAGAGGCCGGTGCTGGATGAAGACGACAAGAACGGCGATTCGCAGGCCGGTGTGCCGTTGGTAAAGCTGCACGGAAGCGTTGACGGTGATATCCTGCTGCCGGCAACCTGGGCGCGGTCGACGCACCGCAAAGCGGCGCAGATATGGGAACGCGGTCTTGCGCTACTGTCCAGTTCGAATCATGTCAGAATTATCGGGCACGCGCTGGGCGCCGGCGACGCTCATCTGCGCTACCTTATCAAATCCGCGGTGCTCGCGGCACCGCATATCAAGACCATCGATGTCATCTGCCTCGATCCGGACGGCAGCGTCAAACGCCGTTATCGCAGTTTTTTCACCTTTCGCAACTTCCGTTTCGTAAACGCCGATGTGCTGAGCTATCTCAAGTTCATTGCCGAGTGGTACGCCAAACGCAGCAACGACCCCAACACCTTGAGTACCGCGCAGTTTGAAGAGGCGCACGAAGAGTTCATGCTGCGCGCCGCGGAGGCGCCGGGACGATGAGAACTCGGCAACAGCGTGCCGTTGTTGCAATGAGCTGGTGCTCGATCATTGCCAACATTGTACTGTTTGGCTTCAAGTTCTGGGTGGGTAGCGTCATAGGCTCGGTGGCAATTGTGGCTGACGCCTGGCATACATTGTCGGACGCGCTCTCCTCCTCGGTAGTATTAGCGGGCGTGCGCACGGCGCGCAAGCCGGCTGACAGCGAACACCCCTTCGGGCACGGACGCGCCGAGCTGATTGCGGCGGTAGTTGTAGGCGCGTTCCTGGGTGCGGTTGGATTCAACATTATCCTGGATTCAATAGCACAACTGCGCGCCGCGGAAGGGGCGGTTTTCGGCAGCGCTGCCCTTGCAGTCTGTCTTGCTTCGGTGGCGGTCAAGGAATTGCTGGCGCAAGGCTCCTTTTTTGTGGCACGCAGGGCGGGCTCGCCGGCGATACGAGCCGACGGGTGGCATCACCGCAGCGACGCTGTCACGTCGCTGCTGATCATCGTCGGGATTCTGTTCGGCGGCCGCTACTGGTGGATCGATAGTGTGCTGGGCCTGGTGGTAGCGCTCTTTCTGCTGTATGCCGCGGTCAACGTCATTCGCGAGGGCGCAGCACCGCTATTGGGAGAGACTCCCAGCCGGGCGTTTCTGGCGCAGATGCGTGAAATTGCGGCGCGCACCAGCCCCAGGCTGGGCCATGTGCACCACGTTCACATCCATCGCTATGGAGACCACACCGAACTCACCTGCCACGTGCGTATGGAAGGATCGCTCTCGGTTGAAAAGGCGCACGCGGTGGTTGACGAATACGAAAGCGCGCTGCGCGATGAACTCGATGTCGAACCAACGGTCCACGTGGACCCCAACCGCGATCGCGGCAGCTGAGGGCTCAGAACTCGAAGCTGAACGTGGCGCGCTCGAGCGGACGCTCGTCTGCGCCCAGCAGCTGAATGGTGATCAGCGCGCTGCCGAACTGCGGGAAGGCGCCACGGAACAGCAGCATACCGCTGTCGGTCTGCCGCGGTGCAAGGTTGGTCTGATTGGCCAGCACGGTAGCGCGGATGGTGCGTTGTCGTGTCATTGCCTGGGCGCCCGATATTCCCTGCTGTTGATCGCGATGCTGCCAGTACTGGCCGTGCTGGAAGCGGTTAACCGGGCGTGCGCTGCGTCCCCCGTAGCTCATTTCGATCTGGTTCAGCGCCAGCACTACCGGTTCAGCGCGGCTGCTGATCTGCAGCTCGAAGGCGATGAAGCGCTCGCGAGAAAGCAGGCCGGCGGGCGCGATAAACAGGTTATCGCGCCTGCCGTGGCGCGCAATGAGTTCATCTTCGGCCAGGAAACGGAGTTGGACATCAGCGTACTCACCCTGGTATTGCTGCACAGGTTCATTCTGCACCATCAGCGCGGGTGTGCCGGCGCACGCACTCAGTAACAGAACCAGGGCTGCAGCCCCGAGCAGTACGATCCGATAACAGGTTGTGTGGCGGTTGAGCATGGTGCGGTATCCTCCTCGACCCGTTCACACTACGGCTCCTGCCCTGCGCTGTCAACTGTCCGCAATTGACAGCTGTGGGTGCTTTGCGCATACTCGTCGGACACTGGAGTGCACCTATGAACAAGACTATTTTGATAACCGGTGCCAGCACTGGTATCGGCGCCGCTGCGGCTCGCGATCTGGCACCTGGAAACACCGTTCTTATCCATTACAACCGGTCCGAGCAGGCCGCCGGCAGCGTCAAGGCCGATGTGGAATCAGCCGGTGGTCGTGGGCTGCTGGTTCAAGCCGATCTGGGCAGTGAAGAGCAGTGCGCACGCCTGGTAACCGAGGTCTCCGCGCATACCGACACGCTGGACGTGTTGATCAATAATGCCGGCGGGCTGATCGAGCGCAGTCCGTTGAGTGACGGGCCGAACTGGCGCCTGATCGACGAGGTATTCCGCGTCAACACATTTTCAGCGATATATCTGACCTCCGCTCTGCTGCCGCTGCTGCAGTCCGGAAGCGACCCGAACGTAATCAACATCACTTCTATCGCGATGCGCAACGGTGCGCCAACGGCTACCATCTACGGCGCGTGCAAGGCCGCACTGGACTCGTTTACCCGTGGCGCGGCGCGCGAACTGGCGCCGCACATCCGCGTCAACGCCGTGGCGCCGGGCGTTATCGAGACGCCGTTTCATCAGAAATACTCTACTCCTGAACGAATTCAGGCTTTTATCGAAGCCACACCGCTGAAACGCACCGGTAGCGCCGAGCAGATCGCGCATGCGATCCGGTTTCTGGTTGAAAACAGCTTTGTTAGTGGTGAAACAATTGACGTCAACGGCGGATTGTTCATGCGTTGATTGTTCAGAGAGCTCGGGCGCGCATTTTGTTGCAATTTCGCCAAAGCTCTGCTACTGTGTGATACACACATTGATTGCACACTTCGATCACCGCAGAATTGCAGCCGAGGTTGCGGTGTCGATGTGAAGTTAACCACACTTAGCAGAACGGAGGAGGAAGAACGTGCTGAAACAACGTGAAAACTGGGCCAGTAAACTCGGATTTATTCTGGCCGCCGCCGGATCCGCCGTTGGATTGGGCAACATATGGCGCTTCCCATATGTTGTTGGAACCAACGGTGGAGCGGTATTTGTGCTGATCTATCTGGTTGTGGTGTTTCTGATCGGGTATCCGATGATGATTACCGAATCGGCAATCGGAAAACACACCAGGAGTAACCCCGTTGGCGCCTTCAGGGCGCTGGCGCCCAACAGCCCGTGGTGGCTGGCCGGTGCGCTGGGGGT
>SKLB01000328.1 GCA_007123465.1 Spirochaetales bacterium | reverse complement strand
CATTGCGCCAATGGATCCTGCGCATTACCGAGTACGCCGACCGCCTGCTCAACGATCTGGAAAAGCTGGACTGGCCGGAATCGATCAAGGCAATGCAGCGCAACTGGATCGGCCGCAGCGAGGGCGCCAACGTGCGTTTTGCACTGGCAGAAGCAGAGGGTGAAATTGAAGTCTTCACCACGCGTCCCGACACCCTTTTTGGGGCAACCTACATGGTGCTGGCCCCCGAGCACCCGCTGGTGGCAGAGATTACCAGCGCTGCGCAGCGCGGCGAAGTTGACGCCTACGTTGAGCAGGCGCGCCTCAAGTCCGATCTCGAGCGTACCGACCTGGCGAAGGGCAAGTCCGGAGTTTTTACCGGCGCGTACGCCGTCAATCCGGTGAACGGCCGCAGAATTCCGATCTGGATCTCAGACTACATCCTGCTGAGCTATGGAACCGGTGCAATCATGGCGGTCCCCGCTCACGACCTGCGCGACTGGGAGTTTGCCGAAGCATTCGGGCTTCCGATAGTTCAGGTTGTCGAGCCGCCACCCGAGCTCTACGTTGCGCGTAGCGATGGCGGCACCCTTTGCGAGGCGTATACCGGCGAGGGAATAGCGGTTAACTCGGGTGAGTTCAACGGACTCGACACGGCACTCTTCAAGCAGCGCATTACCGCGTGGCTGGAAGAGAATCAGCTGGGCCGCAGAGCAGTAAACTACAAGCTGCGCGACTGGATTTTCTCGCGCCAGCGCTACTGGGGCGAACCAATCCCACTGGTGCACTGCGGTGAGCGGATTGTCCCGCTGAAAACCGAGCAGCTTCCACTGCGGCTTCCTGAGGTAGAAAGCTACAAACCCAGCGGCACCGGTGAGTCGCCGTTGGCCAAGGTTGAAGAGTGGGTCAATACCGGTTGTCCCGACGGTTCGGAGAGTCAGGGCCGCCGCGAGACCAATACTATGCCGCAATGGGCCGGCTCGTGCTGGTACTACCTGCGGTATCTCGATCCGCACAATGACCACGAGTTGGCGGCACGCGACAAGATCGATTACTGGATGCCGGTAGACCTCTACGTTGGTGGAGCCGAGCACGCCGTGCTGCATCTTCTCTACGCGCGCTTCTGGCACAAAGTGCTCTACGACATCGGCGTGGTCAACACCGATGAGCCGTTCATGCGGCTGGTCAACCAGGGCATGATCCTGGGCGAAGACGGTATGCGGATGTCAAAATCTCGCGGCAACGTGGTCAACCCCGATGACGTGGTTGAAGCGTACGGTGCGGATACGTTGCGCATGTTCGAGATGTTCCTCGGCCCGCTGGAGGCCGAGAAGGCGTGGACCACCGGCAGCATCAGCGGTGTGCACCGCTTTCTCGATCGCGTCTGGCGGCTGTCGGACCGCGAACTGCTGGATGGTTCACCACCGCAGCACATTCAGCGACAACTGCACAAGACAATCCGCAAGGTCAGCAAAGACACCTCGCAGCTCGAGTTCAATACGGCAATCGCGCAGATGATGATCTACATCAACGACCTCTACAAGCAAGAGGCGCTCTACCGCTCGGCGTGGGAGCCGTTTGTGCTGCTGCTGGCGCCCTACGCGCCACATCTGGCAGAAGAGCTGTGGCAGCGTGCCGGCAGGAGTGCCTCGGTCTCGAAACAGCAGTGGCCCGCCTGGGACGAAGAGCTGACGCGCGACGAGCAGGTTACCGTGGTAGTTCAGGTCAACGGCAAAGTACGCGCCAGACTCGAGTTGCCAACCGATACGCCCGAAGCCGAACTCAAACAGCGCGCACTTGGGCTCAAGCGCATTACAGAGTTCACCGACGGCAGACCGGTGATAAAGGTTATAACAGTACCCAACAAACTGGTGAATATCGTTACCCGTTAGCCGAATGCGGTACGTGCTCCGCGCTTGACCGGTGTGTTTTGAGTCACCCGCGCTGCAGTAGAGTCCAGCGCGGCGTACCGTCGTCTTCGACTACCACAGTCAACACCCAGCCGCCGCTGGCGTGGAACAGCCGGTGTATTCCACGGGCCAGCTCGAGTTCCAGCAACGGCTGTTCTTGCGGCGCTGCGGTCTGTTCGGCCGGGCGCAGCAGGTTTTCTGAGTGCCACACTCCCGCCGGCACCGCAATCTCAACCCGGAATCTCTCCGCCGGCCGGATCGAGGTCACACGAAAAGCCCCGGTCAGCAGCTGCGCAACAAGGGCGTCAAGGTTTACACTCCAGGGGTCTGCGCCGGTTCGCTGCTCAAGCTCGCGCTGAAGCCGAACCGCATTATAGCGCTCCGGGTGGCCGGTCAACACCGACAGCTCGCGCATCACGCAAGCCACTGCTCCCGCGCTCCACGACAGCTTCATCCGCCCGCTATCCAGAACGTGGTGCGGAAAGAGAGCCCCGCCGGGCAGCAGCCGGTAGTACGGTGATCCGTTGCCGTCGGCCGGAATAACCGGATAGACCAGAACCGCGGTGTTGTAGAGCTTCGGCAGCCGTATGACCACGCGGCGTGAATCTGCGGCAATCGTACGCCGCTGCGCCCGGCCGCTAACGTCCAGCCATTCTACCTGGTAGCCGACATCTGCAGACAGCTCGCCGAGCCAGTCCGGCAACGATGGCAGCGACAGTATGACATCCGTCTCACCACCAACCAGCTCGCAGCCGCACAAGAGAGCCGCAAGCGCTGACAACAGCAGCGTTGAATACTTCATACATACCTGTAACGTCGAAAACAGGTGCGATACTTCAAGAACGCCCTTCGGATTGTCTGTTTGCAGCGAATATATGATAATGATAGCGTTATGCAAGCCGAGACCAGCTATAACTCCCGCCTGGCTGAAGCCCTCGAACAGCGCCGTGCTCATCTCGAAACAACGGCTATTCCGCAGCTCAAACAGGAGTGCCGGGTGTTTCACTCCTCGTTCCGTGCGCTGCTGCAGGTACTGGAGAAAAAAGGCCTTGTCCAGCCCGATCCGTACAAGCGGGAAGAACGGATCTCCGATATTAGTTTGCCTTCAGAGGAGGCGTTTCTGGAATCCGAACGCGACGCGCAGATGAGTATACGCTTGTCGCAATACGACAACCAGCTGGATTTTCTGGTGAGTTACTTCCAGTTTGACCTCGAGTTCATGAACCTGAGCCGCATGAAGAATCTGGTAGGGCTGATCAAGTACATCCGCTGGCATCAACTCAGTCAGACCTCCACGCATCTGATGACCCGGTCCCTGGCGGAGTACATCGGGCGGCTGGTACGTGACCAGGATCCGCTCTCCAGCGGTATTGTCAAGGACTCGCAGGATCAGTTGATGCGCCGCTCGCGCACCATTCTCGGCACCCTCAAGGAGATTGCCGCCTATCAGCGCGAGAGCACCAAACTGCGTGTACGGACTGAGGCGCTACCTCGTTGCCGTCTGGAGCCGTCGCGAGCGATAGCTGACCGCGAGGGTACGCTCAGACAGCTGCGCAGGGCGTGGGCTCAGACGCAGCCCGAGAGTCCATTTTTCTCCGACCTGGCCTGGGAAGTAATCGAAGAGGAGTTCTCTCCACAGGGCCCGCAGTTGCAACGTGAATTACTCGAACGAATCCAGGTCAGTCAACCACAGCAGAAAAGCCGACGTGAACCATCCGAGGAGTTCCGCACAATGCTGTTGGAGACGACTCGTAACCTGGCAACCGCAGGGGGCACTCTCAGTTCATTACTGGAGCGAACCGTTGAAAACGCTGAACTGCTGAAAGCAGGCAGAGTCTCGGTTATGCAGCGGTTCAAGCGCTGGATCGATCAACTCACCAATCAGACGCCCGATCGGACAATAATGCGCATTGAAATGATGGAAGAGAACACCTCGGCGGTCCACATCCAGGAACTGGACTTCGAGCAGTTCAGCGAATCGGTGCGCAAGCGCATCCGGCTCTACGGTGCGATTCTCAACCGCATCAGCAGTCCGGCACGCCGTCTGCAGGAGGCAGGCGAAGAGCAGCTGTTCTCGTTTCTGCAGAAACAGGTCAGTGAGCTGTTCGAATTGCATCGGCAGCTATCTGCCATCGATACCTATATCCGTTCTGAAATTACGCGCGAACAACGCAATCGTCTGCGCCCGGTTAACGTCGAGTTGTCTACGCTCAAGGAGCATCTGCTGCGGGTCAACAAGAACCGTCATGCGTACGTGACGCGCAAGGAGGAGCAGGAACAGCTGCAGAAACTCGGCATACCACCGACCGGCGGATGACGCGTCCGTCCCGTGGGACTGACCTGTGTGACTAACCGGCGCGATACTTGCCCAGCAAACGCAGATCCTGCGACGTCTCGGCCAGTTCCTGCATTGCCTGCTCAAAGGGTGTGGGATCGGACGGCAAAGCTATATCGAGATAGAACATGTACTGCCACGGTTTGCCCAGAATCGGGCGTGACTCGAGCTTCTTCAGGTTAAGATTGCGGTTCGATAGAACCGCCATGCAGGACAGCAGTGCGCCGGGAGTATCCGGCGTGGCAAGAACAATCGACGCCTTGCTCGGGCGGTCCACGTGCGAATCCTCGCTGCGCGCTACCAGCGCAAACCGGGTGTAGTTCTGCGGATTGGTCTCGATGCCGTCACGAAGCACTTTCATCTTGTAGACCGCAGCCGCTTCGGCGTTGGCTATTGCGGCAACCGAACGTTCGCCGAGCTTCGCTACGTGCGCAACCGACCCAGCCGTATCGTAGAACGGAACGCGTTCCCATTGCGGGTGCTCATCAAGAAAGCGAGCACACTGCGCCAACCCCTGCGGATGGCTGTAAACCCGAGCTACGTCCTCTATCGACGATTCCGGCGTCCCGATCAGGCTGTGGATGATGCGGATCTTGACCTCACCTACTATGTTGAGATCGGGATACTGCAGCAGCAGGTCAAAGTT
>SKLB01000208.1 GCA_007123465.1 Spirochaetales bacterium | reverse complement strand
GGTTTTGCAGCATCAGCGTCCGGATTTCTTCGATGTCCAGGACGCGCGCGCGATCCAGGCAATTGCCAGTCAGTTGGCAGCCACGCTGGAAAACGTTGAGATACTGATGGAGATCCACGGTCGCCGAGCTCAGCCGGGTGAAGTTACGCCAGAGGCCGAGCCACGAGTGTTCTCCGGCAGTCCGCTGTCGGAGGGCATTGCATTTGGTTCTTCGGTCAGCTTTGGTCAGCGGACCGAGCTGATCCACGCAGCGCCTGCGCCGGACGGCGATGTCGAACACGGACTGGAGCGTTTTCGCGCAGCCTTGCGGAGCGCCCAGGAGCAACTCGAGACGTTACAGGTGGAAATTGAAGATGATTTTGCCGACGTAGCGTCACTGATCTTCAACTCACATCTGCTGATGCTCAAGGACGACGAGTTTTCCGGAGCAATGACACGCGAGATCGAAAACGGAGCTTCGCCGGAGCAGGCGGTTATTGCTGTTGTGAATCGCTACGTAACACTCTTCTCGCAGAGCAAGAACTCGCGGGTTGAGGAGAAGACGCAGGATGTCAAAGACCTGGGGCACCGCCTGGTACGTAATCTCAGCGGCGACGCGGATGTAGACGGTGATTATCGTGATCAGGTGCTACTGGCTACCGAGCTTTACCCTTCAGAGCTGGTAAAGATTGCCGCACAACAACCCGAAGCGCTCATCATGCAGGACGGCGGAGTAACCGCGCATATTGCAGTGCTGGCACGATCGATGGCGCTGCCGGTGGTACTGTGTCGCGACGACAGGCTGTTCTCGCAGCCCGACGGCACACGGCTGCTGATCGACGCTTTCGAGGGTACCATCTACGTGAAGCCCGAAGCGGACGTTATTGAACGCTACCGCGAGAACCTCGAGGCAGCAAAGAAGACGTCCGCTGCCGATATCCCTGAGATTACGGTGTCCCTGGACAAGGAACGCATTCAGCTGCTGGCAAATATCAACATATTTCACGATGCGCGTGCTGCGCAGACTAACAAGGCCGAGGGGATCGGGCTTTATCGCAGCGAGTTTCCGTTTATCGTGCAAAATACCTTTCCCAGTGAAGACGAGCAGTACCGCATCTACCGCCAGGTCATTACATCGATGGATGGCAAACCGGTTACCATGCGCACGCTCGATGTCGGTGGTGACAAGATTCTGCCGCATACCGAGCTGCGAGAGACCAACCCGTTCCTCGGCTTTCGCGGCATACGGTTCTGTCTGGCGCATCCGGAAATATTCCGCGATCAGTTGCGCGCGCTGCTGCGCGCCGGAGAAGGCGCGGATCTGCGGCTGATGCTGCCGATGATTTCCTCGGTTGATGAGTTTGACAGCGCGCTCGAGATCCTGAATCAGTGCAGATCCGAACTGTCGCACGAGGGAATGGCGCACAACGACAAACCGCAGCTGGGAGCGATGATTGAACTGCCGAGCGCCGTCGAGATGGTTCACGCGCTCTCCAGAAAGGCGGCCTTTCTCTCGATCGGCAGTAACGACCTGGTCATGTATATGCTGGGAGTCGACCGTGCAAACGAGCGCGTGGGGCACATGTATATCCACTATCACCCCGCCGTACTGCGAGTGCTGAAGCGGGTGGCAGTCGCCGCAGCACGGGCGCGCTGCCCGCTTTCGATCTGCGGCGATGCTGCGGCCGATGCAAAGATGCTGCCGTTCCTGTTGGGTATCGGGCTGCGCGTTCTCAGCGTTGAGCCGCGGCAGCTGCCGCGGCTCAAGCAGCAGGTGACGCTGATATCAGTCCGCGATGCCCGTAGCGTGGCGCGTAAGATGCTCGGATTTGAGCGGGTGGAGCAGGTTCGTAACTACCTTGAGGCCGACGCTCGGTGAGTAACGAGGAGCGCGTCTACCGCGCTGCAGGCGAGATTCGTACGTTCGCGTTACGACAGGCCAGAATGAGTCCCGCGCAGCGACGTAATTTTGAGCAGTTAGCGCCGCGCTACTGTGTGCCGTTCCAACAATCGAAAACGGACTTGCGTCTGGCGTTTCCACACTACGATCGGCCGTTGATTATCGAGATCGGCTTCGGAATGGGTGAGACAACCGCCGCTATCGCGGCGGCACGGCCGGAGTCCAATTTTGTGGGGATCGAGGTTTACCGGCCGGGAGTGGGAAAGCTCCTGGGCCGCATTCATGCCGAAGGGCTGGAGAACGTGCGCATCATCGTTCACGACGCAGTTGATGTGCTGGCAACGATGGTGGCCGATGAACAGATCGACGGCGTTCATGTCTTCTTCCCCGATCCGTGGCCTAAGAAGCGCCATTACAAGCGACGCCTTATCCAGCCGGGATTCGTTGAACTGCTGCGCGCTAAACTCAGGCCGGGAGCGTACGTATACCTTGTAACCGACTGGCAGGATTACGCCGCCCAGATGCTTGAGGTATTCGAGACTGCCGCAGGTTTCGACAATCCGTACCGCGGATTTTGTCCCAGGCAGCCGTGGCGGCCGGAAACGTCGTTCGAGCGCAAGGGACGTTCACAGTCGCACTCCATCCACAACCTGTGGCTGGAGCGCACCGGGTAGCAGCGCTCAGGCGTTTTCTTTGTCAGCCTGCGCGGCCTTGATCACGTCGTCGGCAATTTTTCCCGAAATCGGGCTGTAATGGTCGAAACTCATCTCAAAGCTGCCGGTGCCCGAGGTGATCGAGCGCAGATCGATCGAGTAGCGCATCAGTTCCGACTGTGGTACCTGCGCCTGGATCGAGATGATACCGCCACCGAGCGCTTCCTGACCCAATACGCGACCCCGTCTGCTAGTCAGATCTGAAAGCACGTCGCCGAGGTACTGTTCTTCGATGAAGACTTCCAGGTTCATCACCGGTTCCAGCAGAGTGGCACCGGCTTTGGCAACGGCGTCCTTCAACGCGCCTTTGGCCGCCAGTTTGAAGGCCATTTCCGAGGAGTCTACCGAGTGCTCCTTACCGTCGAGCAGTTCGGTCCCGATGTCCACTGCCGGATAGCCGGCAACGAAGCCTTCGCTCATTGCTTCGTGCAGCCCCTTCTCAATACCGGGGATGTAGCCTTTGGAGACCGCCATGCCGCGGATCATGTTATCGAACTGGTACTGCTGCCCGCGCTCGAGCGGCCGAATCTTGATCGATACCTCGCCAAACTGCCCGTGTCCGCCGGACTGCTTCTTGTGACGGTAGGTTGCCTCGGCCGGCTTGGTAATGGTCTCGCGATAAGCAACCTTTGGGACCCGGGTGTTCACTTCGATCTTCTGGTGTTCACGGATCTTGTCCAGAATCATATTGATGTGGAGCTCTCCCATGCCCGAGACTACGGTCTCCTTGGTTTCAGGGTTGAACTCAACACGGAAGGTAAGATCCTCTTCAACCACTTTGTGCAGAGCTTCGCCGAGCTTGTCCTCGTCTTTCTTCTGTGCGCCTTCTATCGCAATTGCGTGAACCGGCTGCGGCAGCGCAAGCGGTTTGAACACAAACTGTTTTTCGGGGGTGCAGAAGCTGTCGTTGGTGCGTGCCGAGGCTATCTTGGCCAGGATGCCGATGTCGCCGGCAGACAACTGGTTAACCTCTTCCAGCTTCTTGCCTTGCGCGGTGTAGAACTTGGACACCTTCTCTTTCTTGCCTTCGCGTACGCTGTACAGCTCGGTATCCGATGTCAAAGTTCCGGTGATCAGCTTGACAAACGATAGCTTGCCGGAGAACTGGTCGATACTGGTCTTAAAGCAGAGCGCAGAGAACGAGTTGTCACTGGAGATAGCAACCTTTGACTCGTTACCGTCATTATCCAGGATTGTCTCCTCGACACCGGCTGGTGAGCGGCAGATACCGGTAACGGCGTTCAGAAACGCCGAAAGCCCTGAAGTCTTCAATGCTGCGCCGCACAGCACGGGTATCAATTTGAGGTCGCGCACCCCGGTTTTGAGTCCGCGCATAACCTCCTCATCGGTGAGAGACTCTTCTTCGAGGAATTTGGCAACCAGCTCGTCGTCGCCCTCGGCCGCAGCCTCGATAAGCGCGGCGCGAGCTTCGGCTACCTGGTCGGCCATATCGGCGGGAATATCGGTGACTTCCTCGGTCGCCCCTTCCTTGAAAAGGTAGGCTTTGTTATCCAGCAGACTGACAATCCCGCGGTAGTCGCTGCCGGCACCGATTGGTACGGTGAGGGAGACAAAGTTAGTGTCGAACTTCTGCGACAGATCGTCCAGGACGTTTTGATAGTCAGCACCTTCGTCATCCATTCGATTGACAAATACTATCCGCGGCAGTCCGCGCGCCACCAGCCGACGCCAGAGTTTGATGGTCTCGATCTGTACACCCGCCTTGGCGTTCACCAAAACACAGGCGGTCTCGGCGGTGCGGAATGCTGCTACCACTTCGCCAACGAAGTCTGCAGATCCGGGGGTATCGAGCAGATTGACTTTCACCTCGTGCCATTCAACGTGCGTGAGGGCGGTGTGAACCGAAATCTTGTTCTCGATTTCTTCATCCGTGTAGTCACTGACGGTCTTACCTGACTCAACGCTCTCCGGTCGCGATATAACGCCGGTCAGAAAGAGCAGATTCTCCACGAACGTAGTCTTACCGGTGTCGCCGTGTCCGGCAATGGCGATGTTGCGAATCGAATCAGTGGCAATGCTCATTATCTTGCTCCTTCGCGGCGTAACCGTGGTGTTGCCGAGGTATTCTCGATGCTGAATGTGCGTCGAATGTCCACCACTATAGGGGCGAGATTTGTCGTTGTCAAGCCAAAACAGAACTGTTACGAACCTTGTAAAAGAAACGCGGATTACCCCGGTATTTGCAGGATTTCTCAAGCAGCAGTGCATTCCCGGCTGTTTGTATAGCGTAGCAGAGCGTCACCGAGGCTCTGAAATCCAG